>CALEST010000262.1 GCA_937907555.1 uncultured Sediminibacterium sp. | reverse complement strand
GCAATCAGCATACCAAGGGTAGCAGGATCTATTTGCTTTACCAGAATAGAGTTGGTGGGTTTATTGCCAGAAAACACTTTGAAAGGACTCAGCTTTTTTATTTCATCGTCTTTCTTCTCGGCTTTCATTAATTCTACTTTTACCTCATTCTCAGACTTGCCATTCATTAAGGCTTCGGTCTGTGCAAAGAAGTTCGATAAAAGTTTTACATGGTGATCGCCTATTGGGTTGTGTGATATTGCCGGTGCAATGAAATCGCAGGGTATCAGTGGCGTTCCCTGATGAATTAATTGATAAAATGCATGTTGACCATTGGTGCCTGGTTCGCCCCAGATAATTGGACCTGTGGCATAGTTTACCGGGTTCCCATTGCGGTCGGTGCTCTTTCCATTGCTCTCCATATTTCCTTGTTGAAAATAGGCTGCAAAGCGGTGCATATACTGGTCGTAAGGCAAAATGGCTTCGCTCTGTGCACCAAAGAAATTGGTGTACCAGATGCCCAGCAATGCCATGATTACTGGAATATTCTGCTGAAATTTTTCATTTCTGAAATGTTCATCGGCTTTATAAGCACCTTTTAGTAAGGCTTCAAAATGGTTATAGCCAATGGTTAATGCAATGGATAAACCAATGGCACTCCACAGGGAGTACCTGCCACCCACCCAGTCCCAGAATTCAAACATATTGTTCTTGTCAATGCCAAAAGCAGTTACTGCTTGTTCATTGGTACTTAAGGCCACAAAATGTTTGGCAATATGGGCTTCGTCCTTTGCGTGCCCGAGAAACCAGTTTCTTGCCGTAAAGGCATTGGTCATGGTTTCCTGAGTAGTGAAGGTTTTTGAAGCAACCAGAAAGAGGGTTTCTTCAGGATTTACTTTTTTTAATGTCTCAGCAATATGAGTACCATCCACATTACTTACAAAATAAGAATGGATGCCCTCTACCCAATAAGGCTTAAGCGCTTCTGTAACCATTACAGGTCCCAGGTCACTGCCGCCAATTCCAATATTTACAATGTATTTGATGGCTTTGCCCGTATATCCTTTCCAGGATTTACTGTGGACCTGCTCACAAAAAGCAGCCATTTGCTGCTGTACCTTTTTTATTTTAGGCATGATGTCTTTTCCATCCACCAGAATTGGGGTGTCTGAAAAATTGCGCAATGCGCTATGCAATACCGATCTGTTCTCGGTTTCATTGATTTTTATCCCTGCAAACTGATCCCTGATGGCTTCGTTCAGCTGACATTCTTCGGCCAGTTGAAACAAAAGTTGCATGGTTTTGGGATTGATGATATTTTTTGAAAAATCAAAAACCATCTGGTCCAGGCAAAGTGAGAAATGTTGAAATCTTTCCGGATCTGCAGCAAAAAGATCTTTCATATGCTTTCTGCTCATCTCATCGTCATAATGCTTTTTTAATAAAAACCAGGCTTGTGTACTCGTAGGATTAATTCTTGGTAGCATATTCTATTATCTGCAGTTCAATTTTGAGGCGTTAAAGTTATTTAAAGGGATTCAATCTCCCTAATCGTTTGCTTAACCATGGTTTCGGAAATGTCTAAGTGGGTAACAATTCTAACCTGGGTCGGGCTCATGGCAATGGCCAGAATTCCTTTGGCTGCCAGCACTTCTACCAATGATTTGGGGGTAAATCTTCCCTTAACTTCAAATAAAATGATATTGGTTTCCACCGGTGGGATTGAGCCCACAAAATCCTTCTTTTGTAAAGCTTCCACTATCAGTGCTGCATGGTGATGGTCTTGTTCCAGCCGATCTACCTGATTTTTCAAAGCATACAAAGCACCTGCAGCAAGATAGCCTGCCTGACGCATGCCGCCACCCATGGCTTTTCTGATTCTGCGGGCTTTTTTAATGAAATCCTTATTTCCCAGTAAAACACTTCCAACCGGAGCTCCCAGTCCTTTGCTCAGGCAAACCGAGACCGAATCGAATATCCGCCCGTATTGTGCGGGCTGTTCTTTTTTGGCTACTATGGCATTGAAGACCCGGGCACCGTCTAAGTGCAAGCTTAAATTATTATTTAAACAAACTTCTTTAATTAATTGAATATCATTGAAATTATAGCAGGTTCCACCACCTCTGTTGGCTGTGTTTTCCAGACTCACTAATCGACTTAAAGGACGGTGTACGTCTTCCTTATTGTTAACTGCTGCTGCTACCTGATCAGCTGTAATCCTTCCATAATTCCCTGGAATCAACTGAACGGATGCTCCTGAATTGGAGGCAATACCACCTCCTTCATACAGATAAACATGGGAGAGGGCTTCGCAAATTACTTCATCACCTGGCTGTGTATGGCATTTGATGGCAATCTGATTGGTCATAGTGCCGCTGGGGCAGAACAAGCCTGCTTCCATATTAAATATTTCTGCACTATATTTCTCCAATTCATTGATGGTAGGGTCTTCACCAAACACATCGTCTCCCACAACGGCATCCTGCATGGCTTTCAACATAGCCGCTGTAGGCCGGGTTACCGTATCCGATCTGAAATCAATCATAAGTCCTGCTTTTTTACAAATAAGCTTGATTTTGATGGAATTACCAAGTTTTTTTGCGGGTTTAAGCCTGAAATTCATTGTAAAATTGTACCTTTGTATTTACCTTAATTTTCGGAGAATTATACCGTTTTGAATTTTGTTATAACAAATCCGGTATTCTGCTCGTTATATAAAAAAGCAACAGTACAACATGAGGCAACTCAAGATCGCAACCCAGATTACCAACAGAGATTCGCAGGCAGTAGAAAAGTATTTACAAGAGATTTCCAAGATTCCAATGATCAACCCCGAAGAGGAAACTACTTTGGCGCAGAAGATTAAAATGGGTGATCAGAGAGCACTGGATAAACTGGTTCAAGCCAACCTTCGTTTCGTTGTATCCGTTGCCAAGCAATACCAACACCAGGGTTTGTCGTTAAGTGACTTGATCAATGAGGGAAACTTAGGTTTAATTAAAGCTGCGCAAAGATTTGATGAAACCAAGGGTTTCAAATTCATTTCCTATGCGGTATGGTGGATTCGTCAATCAATCCTTCAGGCTTTGGCAGAACAAGGTCGTTTGGTACGTTTGCCTCAGAATAAAATTGGAACTTACAACAAAGCCAATAAAGCATATATGGCTTTTGAACAGGAACACGAGCGTGAGCCTTCAACCGAAGAGCTGGCCGAGATTCTTGAAATGAGTGAAACTGAAATCAATAATATTTTCCAGAGCAATACCCGTCATACTTCACTGGATGCACCCGTGCACGAAGCAGAAGATGTAGCCATGGGAGATTTGTTGGAAGGTTCTGATGATACAGACGAAGACGTAATGAAAGATTCATTAAGAGAAGAAATTCGTCGTGTATTGAAATCATTAAGCCCAAGAGAAGCAGAAATTGTAAATGCTTATTTTGGATTGGATGGAGAAAATGGTGTTACCATTGAGCAAATTGGAATGAAGTACGATTTAACAAAAGAAAGAATCAGACAAATTAAGGAACGTGCCATCAAGCGCTTGCAAAAAGCCAGATACAGCAACGCCTTAAAAGCATATTTGGGTTAATAATACCGCTTCAGGCAGTGGATAGCCTGAAGCTATTTTTTAAAAAGCGCTCCAAAATCTGGGGCGCTTTTTTTATCTATTTTCGTATCCGTTAATCTATTTTGGTACTCGTTTGTTATAAAAGCATGAAAAAACACTATCTGATTTTGTGTTGCGTGATGGCCCTGCTTTCCTGTGAAAAAGATATTCAGATTGCTCCATCCGACAACCAGCCGAAGCTGGTGGTAGATGCAGAAATTGAAAATGGTCGCCCGCCTTTGGTGGTTTTGTCTACCTCTCTTAATTATTTCTCAACCATTGATACCGCCACGCTATTTGCGTCTTATGTACAAAATGCAACGGTTCAATTAAGCAATGGTACCAGAACCATTAATCTGGCAAGAAATGAAATTAAAACACAGGGGGGAGCAAGGCTGGTTTTTTATACCAGTCCTCTCAACAATATGATGCTGGGTGAAACTGGTAAAACCTATCAATTGACCATCCGGCACAATGGACAAGAGTATCAATCCACTACTACTATACCCAGTGTTACCAAAACCATCGACAGTTTATGGTCCGATAAGGTTCCCAATCGCCCTGCCAATGACAGTTTCAGGGTATTAAAGGGTAGCATTTTTGATCCCCCCGGACTGGGAAACTATATCAGATATTTTACACAGGTTAACAATCAACCCTTTTTCCCGGGGTTTAACAGTGTGTTTGATGATGATATTATTGATGGCAAAAAGTACAATATTACCATTGACAGAGGGGTCAACAGGAATCTGCCTTTTGAAAGAGAAAACTACGGTTTCTTTAAACTGGGAGATACCATTACCGTTAAGCTTACCAATATTGATAAAGCCAGCTTTGAATTCTGGAGAACCTGGGAATTTGCTTTTCAATCCATTGGCAATCCTTTTTCTTCTCCGGGAGTAGTAAAAGGGAATATCAGCAACGGGGCATTGGGTGCTTTTTGTGGATATGGTTCTCAATACAAAACTTACATTTGCAAAGATTAAAAAATGAATATGGAACAATCAGCTATAGAAAAAGTATCGGTTTTAATTATTGGGTCAGGACCCGCGGGCTACACTGCAGCCATTTATGCGGCAAGAGCCAATATGAAACCAGTTTTATATCAGGGAATTCAGCCAGGCGGTCAGTTGACAATTACAACAGAAGTAGAAAATTATCCTGGTTATCCGGAAGGTATTCAGGGGCCTGAAATGATGGTTCATTTTGAAAAACAAGCCAGCAGAATGGGGGCAGATATCCGCTATGGTCTGGCTACCAAAGTAGACTTTAGTGGAACGCCTCATAAAGTGTGGATAGACGATGAAAAAGAAATTCATGCAGATGCCGTAATTATTTGTACGGGTGCTTCTGCCAAATGGCTGGGATTACCAAGTGAAGAGCGTTTGAACGGATACGGTGTAAGCGCTTGTGCAGTATGTGATGGCTTCTTCTTTAAAGGGAAAGAAGTAGCCATTGTAGGTGCGGGAGATACTGCAGCCGAGGAAGCACTTTATTTAAGCAAGCTTTGTACAAAAGTACATATGATTGTGAGAAGAGATCAGATGAGAGCCAGTAAGATTATGCAGGATCGTGTGTTGAGCGCACCCAATATTCAGGTGTACTGGAATGCTGAAACCGATGAAATTCTGGGAGATAAGAAAGTAGAAGCGGTTAGAATAAAAAACAATAAGGACAATACCACGCAGGAAATTCCTGTTAGCGCATTCTTTGTAGCCATTGGTCACCAGCCCAATAGCGATATTTTCAAAGACTATATTGATATGGATGAAACCGGATATATTACCACGGTTCCCGGTACTTCCAAAACCAATGTTCCGGGTGTATTTGCAGCCGGAGATGTGCAGGACAAAAATTACCGTCAGGCGGTAACGGCTGCCGGTAGTGGATGTATGGCTGCATTGGATGCAGAAAGATATTTAACCTCTATTGGACACTAATTCATGCCGAAAACAAGCGTTCTCTTAAAAGACCTTCAGTTTTTTGCTTTTCATGGTCTCTATGAAGAGGAAAAGATATTGGGTAATGATTTTAAGGTGAATCTTGAAATTGGCTATACGCCTCAACATTTTCCTGCAAGGAATATTGAGGATACCATTGATTATGCTGCTGTTTACCAGCTGGTAAAAAACAGAATGAAGATTCCGACCCCCTTGCTGGAAACCCTGGTGGCTGAAATTGCCATGGATATTCTGGCACAGTTTTCTCTATCTGATTATGTAACAATCACCGTTGAAAAAATGCGCCCACCTGTGCCGCAATTCATTGGTAGTTTGGGTGTGTCTTTAACATTGAACAGAGAGAATTTATGAAAGCAAAGTTTTTAATTTGGTTTGGCCTTTTTTTCGGTCTTGGTTTTTCGGTAATTGCTCAGGACATTACGCTTCTGGCCAAAGAAGCAGAAAATTTAGAGCGTCAGTTAAAGGAACCGGAAGCATTGGCAAAATACAAGCAGATACTTTTACAGGAGCCCTCCGGTATTAAATACCTGGTTAAGGCAACAGAACTGGAGATTGCAATTGGTAGCAGAGAAAAAGATGCCAATAACAAACGACTGTTTTTTGAATCTGCATTGGCCTATGCAGAAAGAGCCATTAAAGCCGATTCCAATAGTGCAGATGCGCATTATGCAATGGCCAGTGCTTCAGGTAAAATGACAGACCTGGATATAGACAACAAGAAAATTGTGGCTTATGTGAAGGAGGTAAAAGACCATGCAGACAAGGCCATACAGCTTCAACCCAATCATGCAAGAGCCAATTACACATTGGGTAAATGGCATTATGAAATGGTTACGCTCTCAGGGTTTAAGAAAGCAGCGGTTAAATTGTTTTACGGGGGCTTACCAAACGGAGACCTGGACAAAGCCATTTTGTATATGGAGAAATGCCGCACATTGGAACCCTACTTTGTAACCAATCAACTGGATTTAGCCAAAGCATACAAAGAAAACAGACAGCCAGCCAAAGCCATTGAAATATTAGAGCGACTGGTTAAAATGCCCAATCGCAGTTTTAACGATATTGCTTTAAAAGCAGAAGGAGCCAAATTGCTTGCATCATTACAATAAAACCATATGGACTTACAAACAATTTTTACCGAAGCTGTAGCCAACAGCAAAACCCTGGCAGAAAAACCCGATAATGAAACTTTGTTGAAGCTTTATTCATTATACAAGCAGGCAACAGAGGGAGACAACAATGAAGAAGGCCCCTCCAATATGTTTGATTTTGTTGCCAAGTTTAAACATGAAGCATGGGCAAAGTTGAAAGGCTTATCTAAGGAAGATGCCATGCAACAATATATTGATCTGGTGAAGCAGTTAAAAGGATAATTGATTTTATCAGATAGATATTTTTTTCCATCGCTTACTGGAAATATACCAGAACGATGGAATAAACATAATAGACCAATACAACCACTCGCTTGCCCATCCCCATGTGATGGGCAGGTTCATTTTTTCAAGAACAATATATACGTACACGAGATAGAAGATAATGGTAGCCATCTCGGTAAATAAATTCATTTTTGAATTTCCTGTGCCAGTAACCGCATTTACATAAATGGTTGCGGCAGACATGATGATCATGGCAACAGATACAATTCTAAGTACAGGAATTCCAGCTTCAATAAAATCATCTCCCTGTCCATAAATACCAAGAAAAGCACTGGGGAATAGATTCAGAAAAACAAAAACCACAAAAGCAAATCCCATGCTCCATTTCAGTATCCGGTATATTAACGGAATCACTTCCTCTTTTCTACCCTGACCAATTACATTGCTCACCATCGTATTGGTAGTGGCAGCAAATGCCCAGGTAAAGCATCCGAAGAATCCAAAAAGATTCCGCATGGTATTGGAAACAGCCAGATCTCTGGCTCCATGATGTTCAATCAGAATATAAAAATATTCCCAGCTCATAATGCCGATAACATGCTGCAATATCAGTGGATAAGACTGGTTCAGGATCAATTTTATATAGGTAAACTGGAAGGGTACTTTTTTAAAT
>CALEST010000261.1 GCA_937907555.1 uncultured Sediminibacterium sp. | reverse complement strand
ATCCAAATCTAAAAACATATACAGGGGTTGTGCATTAAATCCAAACTGGGTAATTTCATAATCCAGGTTCTTATCCCCTTCTGTCAATACTTTGTCTCCGTCTTTCTTGGTGTATTGTTCACTGGCAGGTAAAGGCGTTGATTCATCCACATATAAACTCACCAGTACAAAATTCTCTTTCATTCTTTTCAACACTTCCGGATCCTTCCATACTTCCTTCTCCATTTTACGGCAGTTGGCACAACTATGACCAGTAAAGTCAAGCATCACAGGTTTGTTCAATGCCTTGGCAGCGGCCATTCCTTCTTCCAAAGTAAAATACGCTACCAAACCATATGGCACGTGCAGTTTATCGGCCAGTCGCTTGGGAGGTGCTGCCAGTGATACGGTATTGCTATTGGTTGCCGGTGCATTTCCTATCTGGTATTTCAAAGCATCCAGATTAAATTCCTGCGTGCCATCGGGAGGAATGAATCCACTCAAATGCCTTAATGGTGCTCCCCATA
The DNA here is from genome assembly GCA_937907555.1 of uncultured Sediminibacterium sp. Classification (GTDB taxonomy): domain Bacteria; phylum Bacteroidota; class Bacteroidia; order Chitinophagales; family Chitinophagaceae; genus Sediminibacterium. The sequence goes on along the minus strand of CALEST010000261.1, from coordinate 1,384 downwards.
AGCCCGGTAAAATATACAAGGCAAAAGAGAAGGAAGCCATTGCAAAAAACAATCTGGGTACAGAAATATAAGGCAGATCGCTGTCGTGAGAGAATTTCAGTTTGCCTAATAAGTAAATGCCTAGTAATACGAATATTACAATCCATAAAACCAGAAACACGTCTCTGTCTAACAAACGCCAGTGATAAATTAAATCTACGTTCGATAAAAATTTCAATGCCAGTGCCAGCTCAATAAAGCCAAAACTTACTTTCACTGAATTCAGCCATCCTCCGCTCTTTGGCAATGACTGCAGCATAGAAGGGAAGAAGGCGAATAGTGAAAACGGCAATGCCAATCCCACCCCAAAACCCAACATACCAACGATTGGCGCAGTGCTTACCCCTCCGGTGCTGGTTTGTCCCAACAATGTGCCTACAATGGGTCCTGTGCAAGAGAAAGAAACAATTACCAGCGTAAGTGCCATGAAAAAGATGCCTCCCAATCCGCCCTTGCCTGCTTTCTGATCTGCCTTATTGGCCCAGCTATTGGGCAATTGCAATTCAAATGCACCAAAGAAGGAAATGGCAAAAACCAGGAAGATGGCAAAGAACAATAAATTAGAAATGGCACTGGTAGAAATCTGATACAGAATATCGTCGCCGAATAAGAGCACCAGCAATATGGTAGGAATGGTGTAAATACCAATGATGGAAATGGAATACCATAAGGCGTTGCGAATGCCTTCTACCCTTGTTTTGCTTCTCTTTAAAAAGAAACTAACGGTAACCGGAATCAGCGGAAATACACAGGGGGTAATCACTGCCAGCAATCCCGTTAAAAAAGTCAGCAGGAAAATCTGCCACAAACTCTGGTTGGCAATATCGTCCTCTGCATTGGTTGTTGATGCTGTTTCCCGCTGAATATCAATAGCGAAATTTTCTACGCCGCTGGGATACTGATCTCCTGTTTTAGCTAACCAGTTGAATTGACCACTTACCGATAGATTGTCGGATGCTTTTACCCGCAAACCATAAATAAATTGCACACTGTCTGCAAAAACTTTTACTTCGGGTTGTCCGGCTTCAGCAGCTGGCAGTGCAATTGCTTTCCCTTTTTCTTCCACTTCCTTTGTTAACAAATGCTGCAAGGAATCAGGCAATTGCAAAGTGGACAGAAATTCATCTGCCTCGGTTTGTTTTTTTACTCCAAATAGCTGATGATTTTTTGAGATGGTTGTTTTCACAACCAGCTGCACCAGACTATCGTTTACACGCTGGGTTGAAAAAACAAATTGCACAGGTGCGTTTTCCTGTGCAATTCCCTGTTGTGCCAGTAAACTCAGTACCAGCAGCCAAATGAATTTCTTTATATTATAATAGCTTAATGTCAAATTGTTTTTTGG
>CALEST010000260.1 GCA_937907555.1 uncultured Sediminibacterium sp. | reverse complement strand
ATAACGCCAGCGTCTACAGGCTTACCATCTACGATTGCCCAAAGCTGGTACTGTTTTCCCTGAGCGGGCTGAGGCAATTTATTGGGCAGAAGGTATACATCTTTTGATTTTGCATCCCAGAAAACGGTGGCATAATTGGCTTCCTTGCCCGGTATTCCCGGCATAGCAATTTTTTGCATATTAGGGTCTGCCATCATTTGCATGCTATTAAAAAGATCCAGGCTCTTGGTTTGAATGATCTGATTATTGGCCTGCAAAGTATTTTTTTCAATTAAAAGCGCCTGATATTGCTGGGTAGTTTCGGTAAACTTACTGTAGAAATAAATATTCAGCCCACCGCTGATCACCAGTAGAATAATTGCTGCAGCAGCAAAATAGCGGCTGAAGCTGTTCATACCTACAACTGGCGCTGGCTGAGTTGGCAAAACTGACTGGTTGAGTTCTTCCGGCAAACTGGTTTTTGCAAAAGAAGATTCCAACTCTTTGAATAAGGCCTTTTTTACACCCGGAGGTGGTGGAATAGCATTGGCCATTGCGTTTTTTTCCAGGGTTTCTTCAAACGCAGTCAGTGCGGCTTTAATTTCAGGAAACTCAAGGCAAAGAGCTTCCAGTTCGGCAGATTCTTCCGGACTGGCCATGCCTAACACATAGGTCTCAATAATGCCACTTTCTATGTATTCCCTTGTATTCAATCTTTTATCAATTTATGCAATTCTTTTAATGCTGCTCTCAGCCTTGTCTTAACGGTACCAAGCGGTATATCCAGCATTTTGGCCATTTCATCCTGGGTATATCCTTCAAAATAGGCCAGTTTAATCAGGACACTCCATTCCGGTTTAAGCTGATTCACCCATTTGCGAAGATTCAGATCATCTGAAGCTATGTTAACAGACCCTGCTGATTCATATACGGTTTCGGAGAGCGATTGGTTTTGCTGACTTTTTTGAAATCCTTTGCTTCGGGTGGTGTCAATAGCCGCATTTCGGGCAATATTTAACATCCATGTATACAAACGGCCCTTACTGCTATCGTAAGAGCCGATTTGTTTGAATATTTTAACGAAAACTTCCTGTAAGGTATCAGCAGCTATTTCCGAATCGGAAATAATATTCAGAATACTATGGTAAAGTGCTCCTGAATAATGGTCGTACAAATAACTGAAAGCGGCTTCATTTCGCTGCGTTAACAACAAAACAAGTTCTGCTTCTGTATATTGTTGATTTGGATTCAAATGATTATCCTACAAGGGCTTCGTAAGCTTCTTTGGTCATTAATCCATCCACGCTGGAAGGATCTGCAACAGTCATTTTAATCATCCATCCGTCTCCGTATGGATCCGTGTTAACCAATTCAGGTTGTTTCTCCAATAAAGGATTTACTTCAGAGATGGTTCCGGTAACCGGTAAAAACAAATCACTTACCGTTTTCACTGCTTCAACGGTACCAAAAACCTCTTCAGCAGATAATTCTTTACCAACGGTGTTGATATCTACATATACAATATCACCCAATTCATGCTGGGCAAAATCAGTAATACCAATGGTGGCAACATTGCCTTCCAATTTAATCCATTCGTGGTCTTTCGTGTAACGTAGTTCAGCTGGAAAATTCATATCGCTTTGTTTTAATTATGCAAATATTCAATAAAAAATGAAGGCAGAAAATTAAATATGATAAAGCATTAAAAGCCTGCCTGCTCAAAATACAGTAAAACATGGTCCTTGATAAAATTCTCCTGATCGGGCAAACTCATTTCCGGCAATGGTTTAAGCTGTCCGAAATGTGGCCAGCCCTCCTCATCCTTGCCTTCTATCAGGTAATATCCGCTTTGGGCCAATACCGTACAAACAGCCACATGCATCAGGTCCTGCTTCTGTTCCTTCGAAATTTTTTCGGCCATAAATCCGGTTTCCTGAAGGCCAATCAGGAATAAGACGGCTTCCAGATCGGGTTTTTTCCCGAATCTCTCAACTAATTTGGCTTCCAAAGCCCACCAGCGTTGCTGTAAATCATCCGTAATAAACATAGTGCAAAGGTAAACCATCAAAGCATGCCATCATCAATTATTGAAAAGGTATATTTGCACCAAATTTGAGCAAATGTTACAGGTAAGTGTATTAAAAGCGAATCCCGATAAAGTAAAGCTACAGCTGGCTAAAAAGCATTTTAAACAGCCGGAACTGGTGGATTCCATCATTTCAAAAGATGAGGAGCGCAAGAAAGTGCAGGCCGCTTTTGACGAAACACAAGCCAAGGTGAATGCCGCTTCCAAGGAAATTGGCCAGTTAATGGCCAAGGGAGATAAGGAAGGAGCAGAAGCTATTAAACATAACGTGGCCTCTTGGAAACAAACGCTGGAGCCATTGAAAGAGAAGATGGCACAGCTGGAAAAAGAGCTTGCTGAAGAGTTGGTTCAACTACCCAATTTACCAGCCGAGATGGTTCCCGAAGGAATGACCCCGGAAGAAAATGAAGTAGTAAGAACGGGTGGAGCAAAACCGCAACTAAGCGAAGGCGCTGTTCCTCACTGGGACCTGACTACTAAATACAACCTGATCAATTTTGAATTGGGCAATAAAATTACGGGAAGCGGTTTCCCGGTATACATTGGCAAAGGAGCCAAATTGCAGCGTTCTTTAATTCAGTATTTTTTAGATTTTAATACAGCTGCTGGATATACAGAATATCTGCCGCCTTTCATGGTAAATGCAGACTCTGCCTATGCTACAGGACAATTGCCGGATAAGGAAGGGCAGATGTACCATGCAACCGAGGACGATTTTTATTTGATACCCACCGCAGAAGTGCCTGTAACCAATGTGTACAGAGATACCATTTTAAAAGAATCTGATTTCCCGGTAAAAATGACGGCCTATTCCCCTTGTTTCAGAAGAGAGGCGGGCAGTTATGGAAAAGACGTGCGCGGACTCAACCGTTTGCATCAGTTTGAAAAAGTAGAAATCATTCAGATTGTGCATCCCGATAAGAGTTACGAAACCTTGGACGAAATGGTATTGCATGTAGAAAAATTATTGCAATCACTGGAGCTGCCTTACCGTATTCTTCGCTTATGTGGAGGCGATATGGGCTTTACCAGTGCCATTACATATGACTTTGAAGTATTCAGTGCTGCACAGGAGCGCTGGCTGGAAGTGAGCAGTGTCAGCAATTTTGAAAGCTACCAGGCCAATCGAATGAAATGCCGTTTCAAGGGAGCCGATGGTAAAACCCAATTGGTACATACCCTGAACGGAAGTTCACTGGCCTTGCCGAGAATCATGGCTTGTTTATTAGAGAACAATCAAACACCGGACGGTATTCAAATTCCTGCAGCATTGCAGGCTTATTTTGGGGCGGAAAAGATTTGATTCTTTGTTTATGCATAGATTAAAAATCGAAGAAAAAATTGACTTAATTTTTCCCTATTAGGGTTTTTAACTGTATTGATTGCTCGCTTAGATGATTTAACAATATCTCTATTTGTTTATCTTTTTCCTTTAACTGTTGGCTTAGTTGTGTTAGAAGTTGTTCGCTAGAGCATATAAAATCTTCTTTATTTTTACTGCTATTCTGTATTCTATTGTGAAAGTTAATGATTACTGGTTCAGGACTTTTCAGATCTTCCATCGAAACCCCAAAAACCTTGGCAATTTTAGTTAGTGTTTCATCGGATATTTTCAAATTATCATTTTCAATTTTAGAATACGCATGTTGAGTTGTACCAATTTTTTGTGCAACAAATTCTTGGGTCATGCCCCTGCTTAATCTGATTATCCTAATCTTATTCCCATTCATATTTTATATCTTTTCGTATATAAATTAGTGCAATATAGGAATAATTTATATACGAAAAGAAGTACATATCTGTCTAATGCCCTGTAATTTTATTACAAATTTAAAGAGGGAATTTTAAAAATAAACAAACAAAATTTTAAGTCCATGAAATCCACTAAAAATGCTCTTGGTTATTACTCAAATAGATTAGGAAAAGACGAAATGATTAACTATTATGCTGGTGAAGGAGATACCTTACCTGAAGTGATTGTATCATCTTCTTACACTAAAGTGCATGGTATGAGTTATTATAGTTGGCTTTTTTTACATCCAAGTTTCAATACAATACCACAAGTAGTAGAAAATTTAAATGGCTGGGATTCATGGGGAGGCATTGATGGAGGTGGTGGCGGGGGTGGTTCACAAATAACTTATAATAGTAATAGTGACTTTGACAATTTATTAAATGCTTTAGGCCTAGGAGCTGCAGTAAATGGTACTACTTGGGATCTGTTTAGTAAACTTATGGCTGAAGGGAAAATTTTATCAAATTTAGCTAATTATGCTGGTGCTCTTGGTGTTGCGCTCAACTTTGCAGAAGTTGGCAATAAATTTCTGAATGGTGGTTGGAGTGTTTTAACCACTAATGAACAAATTATATTAACTTTTGCATTTATTGGTACTGCAGGGCTTCTGGCCTCTATAGCACCTTCTGCACTAATTGGAAGTGGGCTCGCGGCAGGAATAGGACTAGTAGGAATTGGGGCTGACTTTTTAGGCTTAGCTTTTGACATTTGGCGGCTAAGTAATCCAGGACAAGAATTCAATTTTGGGAACTAATATGGAGAAGGAATTTTACATAAAACATGTAAATACACGAATGTATGTTCTTATATGCCTAGTATTGTTAGTACTGATTTTTGTAGGTTTAGAATTTTCGATAAGACACTTTAAATATCATCTATTAGTACCTTTTGGGCTAGTAATATTTACACTTTGTTTCATGTATTTTTATAAAATCATTTTGCGAAAATGGTTTACAAGGAATATAAAAATCTCATTTTCTGAAAAAAATACAATTACATTAGAAAGTAATGAAGAAGATACTACTTATAGTTTAGCGCAATTAAAGAAGTATAAAATAGATTATCGCAAGCCCAATTTTTATGTTTTCGAAATGGTTACATTATCTAATACTAAATTTAGGTATAAGTTTGAAGGTGAGAACAACTCTGTAATGTTTTTGGATAAGTTTAATGAGCTAGTTATTAAATATAATAGTCAAGTAGACGAGGATAAAAAAATTCAATTAATTCCTCCATTTGAAACCACAAAACTAAATCAGAACATTATCAACATTTCTGGTATTCTTTTAATAATTGCATTCTGTTTTCATGTTTATTATAGTGCAGTTACGAGTATCGGATCCTTTTTAATTGGTATCAATTATTATCTTTCTTCAATTTCTTTAAGGAAAGAAAAAAATAAATTTTTAGAGCATTTAAAAAGCTCAAATACGATAGGAAGCTTTGAAAAAAAATAAGGCAACATTGGTTTTTAATAAATACCAATGTTGTTTTCTAAAATTAAATATGCGTAATTTCCCACACGAATTTCAATTAGACACAAAAGACTGTGGACCTGCTTGTATCAAAATTATTGCAAAGTTTTTTCATAAATTCTATTCTTTAGTGTTTATCCGCAATTTATGTGGTATCTCTAAAGCCGGCATCAGTATATTAGATATGAGCGAAGCCTTTGAACAAATTGGCTTTAGAACAGCTTGTGTTAAAATTGGGTGGGAAGATTTCAAAAATTTTCCTTTACCATGCATTGTTCACTGGAAAAATAGTCATTTTATTGTTGTTTATAATATCTCTAAGAAAAAAGTGAAAGTGTCCGATCCATCAAAAGGATTGATTAATTATTCAGTTGAAGATTTTAAGAAGGGTTGGCTAGGTAATGAAGACAAATGGGCTGTTTTAGGTGTTGAGCCAATACCAGATTTTAAACAAAATAAGGATCAAAAAGATATAATTAAGATAAATACCTTAAGTAATTTTATTGACTATTTCAAGCCTTATAAAAAAGGTTTTGCCAATCTGATAGTAGTTATGTTTATTGTAACTATTCTTCAAGCAGTCTTACCTTTTATATCAAAAGCTGTTATTGACGTAGGTATACAATCAAATGATCTTGACTTCATCAACCTTGTTTTAGCTGCAAATATTACAATAATAGTAAGCGTGTTGTTAAGCAATATTGTGAGAGATTGGATTTTGCTACATATTACTTCAAGAGTGAATATTTCTTTAGTTTCAGATTATTTGATTAAACTCATGAAATTGCCAGTTTTATTTTTTGAAAGTAAGTTATTAGGTGACATTTTGCAGCGGGCTAATGACCATGAGAGAATTCGCTCATTCTTTATGAATAACTCTCTAAATTTTATTTTTTCTGTTTTAACTGTTTTAGTATTTGGAGTGATTTTATTCTTTTTTAATCCTTATTTATGTTTAATTTTTACTTTAGGGAGTTTGATTTACGTTTTATGGGTTCTATTTTTTTTAAAATATAGAAAGAAAATGGATTGGGAGTATTTTGATCTCACTTCAAAAAACCAAAGTTATTGGGTGGAGACCATTAACAGTATTCAAGAAATTAAAATAAATAATTACGAAAAGCAAAAAAGGTGGAAATGGGAAGGTTTACAAGCTCAATTGTATAAAGTAAATCAAAGTGTTTTAAAAATTAATAATGCACAAAATTTGGGGGCGCAATTTATCAACCAGCTTACCAATCTCTTTATAACTTTTTATTCTGCCAAAGCCGTAATTCATGGAGAAATAACATTTGGTGTAATGATATCTACTCAATTTATTATTGGCATGTTAAATGCGCCAGTATCACAGTTTATTCTCTTTATTCAAGCAGCACAAAATGCAAAAATTAGTTTTTTGAGGCTCAATGAAATTCATATGATTGCTGATGAGGAGCCGAATCATGTAAATAATAATATTGATCTGGTTGATGATAAGAGTATTAGACTAAAGAATATTACTTTTCAATATAATAGAGGTTCTGGGCTTGTATTGAAAAATGTTAGCACAATTATTCCTGAGGGTAAAATCACCGCTATTGTTGGTGAAAGTGGAAGCGGGAAAACAACACTTTTAAAACTGCTTCTTCGTCTGTATAATCCAATTTATGGTGAAATTTCCATTGGGAACATTAATATTCAAAATATTGGTCTTCGCCAATGGAGATATAGTTGTGGGGCAGTTATGCAAGATGGTAAAATATTTAATGATACAATTTTTAATAATATCGTTTTAGAAGATGAAAAAATAGATTATAGCAAACTTAAAAAAGCGGTAAACACTGCTAATATTGCACGCGAAATAGAAGCATTACCTCAAGGTTATCAAACAATGATGGGTGAGAGTGGAAGGGGATTGAGCGGTGGACAGAAGCAAAGAATCCTTATAGCCAGAGCTCTTTATAAAGACCCTGATTATTTATTCCTTGATGAGGCTACAAACTCATTAGATGTAGAAAATGAACAGAAAATAGTTAATGCTCTTTCTGATATTTTTAAAGAAAAAACTGTAATTGTTGTTGCGCATAGATTAAGCACCATTAGAATGGCTGATCAAATTTTGGTTATGAAAGACGGAATGATTGTTGAAACAGGCAACCATGACTCTTTAATGGCTAAAAAAGAAGGGTATTACAATAATCTTGTTAAAATACAAATGGGGGAAACTATAAATGGATAATGCTCATTTTCATGAATCTCTGAAACCTTTAAGAACAGAGGAGGTAGAGCATATTATTGATAAAATGCCCGCTCGTTTCGGATTGAATATTACTTTTATCTCGCTATTTTTAATTTTATCAGCTCTATTATTCGGTTGGTTTATAAAGTATCCGGACATTTTACCTAGTGATATTACACTTACAGGGAAGACTTCGCCAATAAAAATTATTGCACTTTCAAATGGGAAAATTGATCTTTTTTTAAAAAAAACAAGTTCAATTGTAATGGAAAACCAGCCTATAGCGATAGTTAAAAATACAGCTAATTATTATGATATAGTTAGGTTAGACAGCCTGCTTAAAAAAATTGATCTAAACCAACTTTCAATTTCAAAACATAGAAATTTTTTCCCCACTAATTTAGTTATAGGTGAATTAACACCTAAGTATTTTTCTTTTTACAACGCATTATTGCAATATATTGATTATAGTGATAAAGAGCCTTTTAGCAAACAGTCAAAAGTTGCAGAAAGCTTATTT
>CALEST010000259.1 GCA_937907555.1 uncultured Sediminibacterium sp. | reverse complement strand
ATTATAATACCCATTTTCCAGATTTATATAGTCGGTTTTTATTTTGTATAATTTTCTGATTCCAGACCAAAAGGTTTCGTCTTCTGCAATTGGAATTGAAGTATTCTTTTTGGGTAAGCTAATTTCGGTTGCCATTGCTTTGCTAAATTCCGGAATGGCCAATCCAGTGAGTGCAAAGCTTTTTATAAACTTTCTTTTATTCATGCGATGTCCTTGTTTATTAAAGTTAGGAATAATCAGGTTTCAGCATGGTTGTTTTTCTTAATTTCATTCTATGTTAAAACCGATTGTATTTCTATTGTTGTTCATGGGTATATGGAATAATGTATGTTCTCAGGAACAAAGTCCTCTTTATAAAAATCCCAGTTATTCCAATGCAGATAGAGTGGAAGATCTTTTAAAAAGGATGACCCTTAGAGAAAAATTCTGGCAGTTATTCATGATTCCGGGAGACCTTGGAGAAGAGCCTGATTTGTACAAGGAAGGATTGTTTGGATTTCAGGTAAGCGCAGCTAACGCAGGAAATAATGCAGGGAATCAGATGCTGCAATACAACACTAAAGAAGACGCTTTATCCTTAGCGAAAAAAATAAATCAAATTCAAGCATATTTTGTACATCAAACCAGATTGGGCATACCAATTATTGCATTTGATGAGGCTTTACACGGACTCGTTCGCAACGGGGCAACTGCGTTTCCACAATCCATTGCGTTGGCAGCTACTTTTGATACAGCGGCCATGGGAGCAGTTTCCCGAGCCATTGCTGTTGAATCAAGAGCAAGGGGTATCCGGGATATTTTATCTCCAGTTCTGAATATTGCATCTGATGTAAGATGGGGCAGAACAGAAGAAACCTATGGCGAAGATCCGTTTCTTGTAACAGTTATGGCTGGTACCTATATCCGGAATCTGGAGCAAAATGGAATCGTTGCTACCCCTAAACATTTTGTTGCGAATGTGGGTGATGGAGGAAGAGATAGTTATCCCATTCACTCCAGTGAATTATTATTAAACGAGTTGTATTTTCCACCATTTAAATATGCGGTTCAACAAGCTGGTGCAAGATCCATCATGACTGCCTATAATTCTGTGAATGGAATTCCTGCTACAGCCAATGATTGGCTGCTGAATAAAAAATTAAAGCAGGACTGGGGCTTTAAAGGGTTTGTAATTTCAGATGCGGGTGCAGTTGGTGGATCAACGGTTTTGCATCACACCACGGCTGATTATCCTGCGTCTTCTGCTGATGCCATTAATAATGGCCTGGATGTGATTTTTCAAACTCAGTATAAGCATCACGAATTGTTTATGCCACCATTTTTAGATGGCAGCATTTCTAAAGAAAGAATCGATGATGCAGTAAAGAGAGTGTTGCGCATTAAGTTTGAACTGGGTCTTTTTGATCAGCCTTTTATTGATGAAAACGAAGCAGCAAAATGGGTAATCAATCCGGCACATAAAAAATTAGCCAGAGACGTTGCTGCTAAATCTTTTGTGCTGCTTAAAAATAGCCAGAAAGTGCTACCAATTCAGCCTGCTGTGCGAACCATTGCCGTGATTGGTGAAGAAGCAGTCAAAGGAAGGCTGGGTGGATACAGTGGCCCGGGCAATGGCGTCGTTACTATCCTGGATGGAATAAAAACCGCTGCAGGAAAGAATCGTAAACTGGTTTATGCCAAAGGGGCTGCAGTTCAATACGATCCATTTTCGGTTATTCCTGCTGAAAATTTATATACAGACAAGTCAGGCAGTAGCAGAGGTTTAATGGCCAGTTATTTTAGTGGGTTGGAGCCTGGTAAAAGTTTGGTTAAATCAACAATAGTGAATGAGCTGAATGAATCCTATACTTTTATGTCTCCGGATAGTAACTTGGATGCCAATCATTTTTCAGTTCGTTATGCTGGTTTTCTGGTTCCTGAAAAAACGGGACAATATCAACTGGCACTGGAAGGAAATGACGGATTCAGAATGTATCTGGACAATCGTTTAATCATTGATCAGTGGAGTAAGTTATCCTATAGAAGGGTTCCCGTTTCTTTAATGCTGGAGAAAGGAAAGCGATATGCTATTCGGGTAGAATTTTATGAATCAAAAGGCAATGCCAAAATAAAATTACTTTGGAATCGGGCAATGACCGATAGCACTGAGCGGATGATTGCCAATGCTGTTGCAGTAGCCAGACAATCCGATTTAGCATTGATTGTAGCGGGTATTCATGAAGGTGAATTTCAGGACAGAGCACGTCTGTCTTTGACTGCGAATCAGGAGAAATTAATAGAAGCAGTTGCTGCAACCGGAAAACCTGTGGTTGTAATGTTGACGGGTGGAAGTGCCATTACTATGGAAAAATGGCTGGATAAAGTAAATGGGGTGGTTATGCTTTGGTATCCCGGTGAAGAGGGAGGGAATGCAGTTGGTGATATTTTATTTGGGAAAAAAAATCCTGCGGGCAGATTACCAATTACCTTCCCTGTTAGTGAAGGACAGGTACCCCTGGTGTATAATCATAAGCCAACTGGAAGAGGAGACGATTACCATGATTTAAGCGGAGAGCCGCTTTTCCCATTTGGTTATGGGTTGAGTTATTCTGATTTTGAATTTACTAATCTTCGTTTTAGTTCGGATAGTCTTAGTGCGAATGGAGAGATCAATGTTTATGTGGATGTAGAGAATATTGGTAAAATAGCAGGGGAGGAAGTGGTTCAGCTCTATGTAAATGATTTGCTCTCATCTGTTGCCACTCCAGTACTTTCTTTAAAGGATTTCAGAAGAATTCATCTGTTGCCACGAGAAAAAAAGACGGTTGTTTTTTCCCTGAACAGTAAGTTACTTTATCTGATTAATAAGGAGGGAAAAACTGTTTTTGAACCAGGCTGGATAAATATTATGATTGGAAAGAACAGCAAAGAACTCATGCTCAAGAAAAAATTGATGCTTTGGAAATCTGAATAGTATAAAACTTACAGAGCTGAAATAGCCGGAAAATCTATGGTTACAGTGGTTCCTACATTTTCTTCACTTACCAATGAAATTTTCCCGTTTTGCAAGTCTACAAAATTTTTAACTAGCACCAGTCCAAGACCATTTCCTTTGATATTTTTGGTGTTGGATCCTCTGAAATAGGAACTGAATAATTTAATTTTTTCCTGATTGGGAATTCCAATTCCATAATCTTTAACAATAATACTGGTTGCGTTTTTTTCAAATTTAACCATTACTTCAGGTGCCTTCCTTTCTTTGGAATATTTAATTGCATTGGCAATAATATTATCCAGGATATGCATCATCAGTATTTCATCCAGAAGCAAATTCGAGGGTTCACCTATAATGGTTAAATCAATCTGACGTTCATCTTTATTCATTAAAGCAATCCGGTTAATGGAATTTTGTATAATGGGGATGATAGAGATTTCTTTTTTATTTACAGTGATTTTACCCGACTCCATTCTCCCCACTGTAAGAAACTCAGTAATTACATAAGTAAGCCGGTCAATTTCTTTGTCCATTACTTGTAATCTTTTGATTAGTTCTTCCGGTAACTCAATTTTCAGTTTCTTCAGATAAATATCCAGGATTTCCATGCTGGTTCTGAAAATGGTGAGCGGTGTTCTGAATTCGTGTGATACATTGGTTACAAATTCCGACTTAATTCTATTTAGTTCAATTTCTTTTTCAAGCGCTTTATTGGCAGAAATATCAATGGCTGTAACTGATATATGGGTAGGAACATTTTGTTCATTCCTATGCAACAAAACAACCTGCCAGACAGTGATTTCTTTGTTCTTTAAATTCAGATAGGTGTTTGATCCAATCCAGCTTCCATCTTTTAGTAATATTTTCAATAGTTCATCCAATGTAAAAGCTGCATCTAATATTCTGAATTTTCTTAAATCAATTTCATTAATATCTGCTGACTCCTCTAATCCAATATTTCTTAGCAAGGCTTTATTGGCATAAGTGAACTTGAAGTTTAAATCGAAAGTGGCAAAGAAAGCAGGCGTATTATCCAGGATGTCTAGTAATTCTTCCTGTTTCTGAACCAGTGATTTTCGCTCTTTTGTGATATCGCTGAATGTGCAGATTACATGGTCAAAATTGCCAGAGATATCGAATTGTGGTTCTGCATTCACCAAAAGCCATACTCTATCGTGTGATCTGGGCCTGTAAACCCCCATTACTACATCTCTAACGGGTTTTTGTGTAGCAATGGCCACCGGAACCGGATGTTCCTGACCCGGAAATGGAGACCCGTCGCTGTGAATAACATTCCAGTCAGGATCAAAAGAGGTTTTGCCTAAGAGCTGATCCTCTGTAAGGCCTAGCATGTCCAGTGCCGGTTGATTGCAGAGGGTTATTTCTGAATTCTGTTTTTGAATGATTAATCCAATGTTTATATTCTGAACTAATGAACGGTAATGCTTCTCATTGTTTTTTAGCTCAGATATATTTCTACCAATAACAATCGTGTCTTTGGTCTGCTCATCCCAGATAAAACTCCAGGACAAATAAATTTCGATATTATCCTTGCTTAGAATTCTGTTCTCAAAATTGTAAATCTTTCCGAGTTGTCTTACCGCAATAAATGCTTCCTCTGTGCTTGATTTATCTTCTTCAACTACTTTATCTAAAATAGAAGTACCTGTAATGGTATCTGCAGGGTAACCCAGTATCAATTCAGAAGACTTACTGCAAAAAAGAATCTTTCCATCTAAGTTGATAATTTGTATTAAATCAAGTGATAAATCTAATACTCTGATTATATCCGGATTCTGAAATGTAGACATACTCTAAGTTACAGAATGAACATAAATCTTAATTTTTTTGCAGGTTTATTTATATGAAAAGATGTGTATGTTATTTAGTAAATTACCGTCATAAATACAGGTGATGCGATTTTGTTTTTTTTGCCTTTTCTTACTATTTCTTACAGTTGTGAAAGCTCAGGAGAATTACCCCATTCCGGCGCCAACTGAGAATCGGCTCTTCATTATTCAACACAGTAAGAATCATAACACCTATGTGTATGATGCCAATTTTACCCCGGACAAAGTATTAAATGAAAGGGAACCTGTTTCAGTTTATCGGGTAGTATACACAGATGGCGGGGTCATTAAACCTTTAACATCAATCCAACGTAAACTGGCTTATGGTATTCATGCACGAAAAGTTTCAGAAAGCATGTTTAAGTTAAAATTGGTTTCCTATAGTGGATTAGACCTTTGGATGAAAATAGGACAGGACGGGAAAGCCTTTGTTGAAACATATATACAAAATCAAACAATTATTCTAACCCGGTTGTTCTTAAAAATGAAAGAAGGTAGAAGCGACTTGAATCCAAAGCTTGAACATGTAATTTTATTTGGATTCGATAGTGCGGGTAAGAAAACTAGTTTAAAAATAATTCCTGACTGATGAGCATAACAAAACATCTATTGCCACTGATTTTAGTTTGGGTAGTTAACTATTCATTGAATGCCCAACCGCCTGCTTTTCATTCTTTATACGCACACCAGGCAAAGTCTGTTTATGGTGCAGGTGAAAAAGTGTACAGTAAAATATATGTTCGCCAGAACAACAGGCTTTTAATGCAGCCGGTGAATGTGTACGTAGATTGGTACAATGCAGAGGGGCTATTACTGGAGCATCAGGCTTATCTGGCTCAAAAGGGAGGTGCAGATATAAGCTTTCTTGTGCCTAAACAATATGCTTCTGCCTTTCTAAGGATGCGGGCATATACGCTAATTTCAATCAATCAAATCCCGGAATTCCGTTATTGTGATCAGGTTGTTCCTGTTTATCAGAGCAATTTAAGTTCTGTTGTAAACGATCCTGCAATAAATAAATCATTATCGACTGTTCAGGATGCTGCGATGAATATTTCAGAAGATTTAATTGAAATAACAAAACATTCGCAATCATTTGATGCGAAGGGCAAAAACGAATGGTCTGTCTTTAATAAATCGGATGATTTCCTAAACCTTTCCGTTTCCATAGTAGAAGAGGAAACTTATATACCGCCGCTATACTCAATTGGAAAAGATGCAAAGGCCGGCAGTCCTGCCATTGTACAAAGGACAATTCCGTTCATGGATGCATTTGTGCAGGTTAAGGGCTCTTTAGTAGCTGAACCTGGGGAACTCAAGAATGCCATGGTTTCTTTTTCGTTGATGAAAAGAGGAACTATACCTGTTATTGATGAAGTGCCAGTAACAGATAGTGGAACGTTTTTAATAGATCGTTTAATCGTTAATGATTCTGCCAACCTTGGTATACAGCTAAATACACGTAAAAAGAAGAATCAAAAGATTGCCCTGCAATTTCAGCAACTGGGTTTGTTTAAAGATGCTCCAGCCTATGTGAATGATTTTGGATATCCTTTGCCTGAGTTGCGGTTTCAATCCCCCAAAGCCAGAGAACTGGCTTCCTATATTCCTGGCGAAAAAGAAGTAGTGGTTTACAGTACAAGTAAAACACCTTTACAATTACTGGAAGATAAATATGCAAGTGGATTATTTAAAGGTGGAGATGCAATCGGTTTTAACATGATGACACCCAATGCTATTTCTTTTCCAAGTATATTTCATTTCTTAAACGGCAAAGTAGCAGGTTTGCAGATATTGTTTGAAACTGATTCAACGGGACGAAATGGCCTACCTCGGTTATACTGGAGATCACAACAAGACAAAATGTTATTTTTTCTGAATCAGATGATGGTAGAAATAGATGTTATTTTAACGTTGAATATCAATGAAATTGCCTACGTTAAAGTATTCAAACCTCCATTTTTAGGTGCAGCATTGGGAGCACCCAACGGGGCTATTGCTGTTTACACCAAGCAGGGAGATGAAGCAAATTATATCCCTAAAGGATCCATGCTTACACAGATTCCCATCAAAGGGTTTACCAGTTATCAGCCTTTCGTTGGGCCACAGTATATTTCTGATAAGCAAAAATCTGTGATTGATAAACGTAAACTTTTGCATTGGGTTTCTTCCCTGTACCTAAGTAGGGAACAGCCTGAATTCAAAATCAGTTATTTTAATAACGACAGAAGTAAACGACACAGGATAATTATAGAAGGTATCCGTCAGAATGGGGACCTAATTAGAAAAGACTGGATTTTGGAGTAAAACAAGCGAACTTATTTTGCTATTTATAATGTTTGATTTATATTTGCAGCCCGTTAACGGAATGGCTGCGTAGCTCAACTGAATAGAGCATCTGACTACGGATCAGAAGGTTTTAGGTTTGAATCCTAACGCGGTCACTAAAAGCCACTGTAACTCTTGTTATGGTGGCTTTTTTAGTACCGATTTTGTCAGGAATCAGTCATGTTTTCAAATAAACCCTGATAATTCAATTGATGTACCAACATTTATTGTAATTTTGGACTCTCAAACCAAATTGGTCTAAAAGTTTATGGTCAAAGAAGAGATTTTTAAGGAAGACATCTTAAGGGAAGCACAAAAGCTTTTCCAGATGTATGGACTTAAAAAGACCACCATGGAAGATATTGCCAAAGCCTTGGGCAAGGGGAAGAGCACTTTGTATTATTACTATCAGAGTAAAGAGCAGATTTTTGAAGAAGTGCTTCAGAGAGAATTACAGGAGGTTTTCAGGCAAACCCAATTTGCCGTTGAAAGTGTTGAATCTGCCGGAGAAAAATTAAAAGTTTTTGCTGTCACAAGAATTAAGGTTCTTAGCAATATGTTGAATCTTTATCGCTTGGTTTGTGGCGAATTTGTTGAACAAATTCCCTGTGGAAGGGTTTTATTTAATGAGTATTCTCAACTGGAGACCAACCTCATAAAATCCATACTTATATATGGTATTGAAAAAGGGGAGTTTAATAAAGACATAGAAAAGGAAATGGATTTATTGCCGTCCGTTGTTGTTAGCAGTATTCGTGGAATTGAACGGGATTTCTTTAACGATAAACTGGTGGGGCTGGAATTCAGAATAGGAGCCATTTCCAATCTTTTTTTGAATGGACTAAAAAATAATTATCAATAAATGTTTTTAATTAATAAAGATCACAATATATGAAACAAAACATCGCCCCTGCAGAAGGGAAACTAGGTATCTTAATTCCAGGTTTAGGTGCAGTAGGAACCACCATGATTGCAGGTGTAATAGCTGTCAATAAGGGGTTGTCTCAACCTGTAGGAGCCCTTACACAAATGGGGAATATTCGTTTGGGTAAGAGAACTGAAAATCGCTATCCTTTAATTAAGGATTTCGTTCCCTTGGCTAATTTAACTGATATCGTTTTTGGTGGATGGGATGTTTATGCAGATAATGTTTTTGAAGCTGCTATGAACGCAAAGGTACTTGAACCCATGTTATTGCATGCGGTTAAGCCAGAGCTTGAGGCCATCAAGCCAATGAAGGCTGTATTTGATCGTGAATACATCAAGAACCTAGACGGTACGCATATTAAAGAAGGCAGTTCCAAGTGGGACCTGGCTCAACAGGTGATGAATGATATTGAGCAATTTAAAAAAGACAACGGATGTAGCAGAGTGGTGATTGTATGGTGTGGATCTACTGAAAAATACATTGAAACCAGTGCAGTTCATGAAACACTTGAGGCTTTTGAAACAGGATTGAAGAACAATGATTCCGCTATTGCCCCAAGTATGATTTATGCTTATGCAGCATTGAAACTGGGAGTGCCTTATGCAAATGGAGCGCCGAACTTAACTGTAGATATACCTGCATTGGAAGCATTGGCAAAAGAAACACAAACACCTATTGCCGGAAAGGATTTCAAAACAGGTCAAACCTTAATGAAAACTGTTTTAGCTCCTGGTTTGCATGCCAGAGCATTGGGGGTAAGAGGTTGGTTTTCTACCAATATCCTGGGTAACAGAGATGGTTTGGTGCTGGACGATCCGGATAATTTTAAAACCAAGGAAGTTTCCAAATTAAGTGTACTGGAAGAAATTCTTCAACCAGAAGTGAATCCTTCATTGTATGGTGATTTATACCATAAAGTAAGAATCAACTATTATCCTCCTCACGGTGATAACAAAGAGAGTTGGGATAATATTGACATTTTCGGTTGGTTAGGGTATTCTATGCAAATTAAAATCAACTTCCTGTGTCGTGATTCTATTCTTGCTGCACCCATTGTACTAGACCTTGCTTTGTTCATGGATCTTGCAAAGCGTTCTAATATGAGCGGAATTCAGGAGTGGTTATCATTCTACTTTAAATCTCCTCAGACTTTACCTGGATTAAGACCCGAGCATGATATTTTCAAACAATTGATCAAGTTGCAAAATACGTTGAGACATATCATGGGTGAAGATTTGATTACACATCTTGGTCTGGATTACTACCAGGATGTAGTAGAAGCACTATGATAAAACTGCATGAAATATTATCCAGCTTTTTTGGTATTGGATATATTAGAAAAGGTGGAGGAACGGTAGCAGCTATTGCAACAGCACTTATCTGGTATGTTGCAGTAGCTGTGCCTGATTCCGGGATGGCTATAGGCGCTGTGTTATTGGTTATTGTATATGGTATTTGGGCGGGAAATGTTGTAGAAAAGAAATGGGGTAAGGATAGTAGTAAAGTAGTGATTGATGAAGTAGCTGGTATGCTTGTAGCTTTATTATTTATTCCTGTTACAGTATTAAATGTTTTTGTTGCCTTGGTGCTATTCAGGTTTTTTGATATTCTTAAACCGCTGTTGATTCGCAGGTTAGAGAAGCTTCCCGGTGGCTGGGGAGTGATGGGGGATGATGTGCTGGCTGGTATTTACAGCAATATAGTTCTGCATGTATTTCTTCTTTTAAAACTATGGTAAAATCTGCATTTATAAAAGCACAGGCATCTTCATTGATTGCATCGCTGGTAGATTTTTTAATCACAGTGATGATGGTTGAGTGGTTCAGGTTATATGCAGTGCTGGGGGCAGCCATAGGAACAATTTCCGGCGGGGTTGTTAATTTTCTTTTGGGTAGAAACTGGGTATTTACGGGGGGATCAAAACCGGTTTTTGTGCAGGCTTTCCGTTATTTTTTAGTGTGGGTTGGAAATTTCATTTTAAATATTGCAGGGATGACACTGATGATTCAGGTTGTACATGCTAATTATATTTTTTCAAAAATTTTAATTTCTCTGTTAGTTGGTATTTTTTATAACTATCTGTTGCAGGGAAAATTTGTATTTAAATAAATGTCTATGAAAGACAAACTGGGTTTTAGAATCATCATTATGTTGATGAGCTTTTTCTTTTTTCAACAGATAAGTGCACAGGAAACTGTTGTGAAAGGTATTGTTATTGATTCCATCACCAAGAAGCCGCTACAGGGGGTAAGTGTTTACTTTCTGAAAGGGCGTGGTGTGGTTACAGATAGCCTGGGCAGGTATATGATTATTACCAATACTACCATCAATAAAGTGGTTGTAACTTCAGTAGGGTTTCGTCAGGTTCAGTTTACAGTGAATCGTTTTAAAATACAGGAACTGAATATTGAATTAGGGCCAGATCCTGCTTTGTTGACTAACGTAACAGTAACCACTAACAAGAGGGCAAAATACCGCAACAAAGACAATCCCGCTGTTGAACTGATTAGAAAAGTAATTGAAAACAGGGAAAACAATAAAGTGGCCAGCTATGATTATGTAGAGTACGAACAATATGAGAAAATTCAGGCAGCTTTGAGTAGTGCCAACGATAAGGTTGCCAATTCAAGGATGCTGAAAAAGTATAATTTTCTTTTTGAAAACAGGGACAGCTCTAAATTAAGTGGTAAATCTCTTATTCCGATTTATATGGAGGAACGCCTGTCAAAGCAATACCTCCGTAAGGATCCTTCTGCATCCAAATCGATTATTTTAGGGGAGAAAAAAGTAAATTTTGGTAGTTATATTGATAACGATGGATTAAGCTCTTTGCTGAATCGATTGTACGAGAACATTGATATATACGAAAATAATATTCCCATTTTTACTTATCAGTTTCTAAGCCCTATTGCAAATTCGGCTCCTACATTCTATATGTATTATATCAGGGATACCATCACTGATGACTATGGAACCAAATTGGTGAAAATGTATTTTACTCCGCGTAATACCAATGATTTATTATTCAGAGGAAATATGTTTATTACATTGGATGGTAATTATGCTGTTCAGAAAATAAATATGTTCATTAGCAGAAATGCCAATATCAACTGGATAAAGGAATTGCATGCCGATTTGGATTTTGAGAGAGGGGAAGATAAAAAGTACCATGTGATTAAGAGTAATCTAATGGCAGATATGGGCTTGAGTAAAAGCAGTACCAGCGGTGGTTTTTTCGGAGAAAGAACTGTTTCTTATAAAGGATTCACAACCAATAAACCGTTAGCCGATTCCATTTTTCAGGGACCAGCTATTGTAAGGAATGATGCGGTAATCAGCAAGATGCCCGACAGTTTCTGGCAGTCGCGCAGACACAACCCTTTATCTATTCCAGAATCAAAAGTGTATAGCAATATTGATAGTCTGGAGAAAATGCCTTCATTCAGAAGAACCATGGCGCTGTTTACATTATTATTCGCTGGGTATGGAAATCTTGGCCCGGTTGAAATTGGCCCTGTTAACACTTTCTACAGCTTTAATCCGGTTGAAGGCTTCAGATTGCGTGTGGGTGGACGAACAACTCCGGTTTTAAGTAAGCGGTTGTATTTTGAAACCTATGGTGCCTATGGGTTTAATGATAAGCAATGGAAAGGATTCCTGAGCGCAACTTATTCCCTAAACAATAAGTCTATTTATACATTCCCGCTGAACTATATCAGAATTAGTGCGCAAAGCGATACAAAAATTCCCGGACAGGATTTAGAGTTTGTACAGGAAGACAACTTCCTGCTTTCCTTTAAGAGAGGAAACAATGAAAGATGGCTGTATAATAATATTTATCAGGCTGAATATCTGAAAGAATTTAAAAGGCGGTTATCCTTTAGTGTAGGGTTTAAAAA
>CALEST010000258.1 GCA_937907555.1 uncultured Sediminibacterium sp. | reverse complement strand
AAAAATTATTATGGCAGATATTACTGAAACTCAAAAAGAACAGGCCATTCAGTTTTTTATTCAGAATCAACTATGAGCATTTATACTTTAAAAAAATTAGTGCTCTCCGACCTGCATGATTTACAGGAGATAAGCAGAACTACATTCAAGGAAACATTTGAAGCGCACAATGCTACCGAAGACCTGAATAAGTATCTTCATGAGCAGCTTTCGATAGATAAATTATCTAAAGAAATGCAGAACCCGGAATCGGCATTTTATTTTGGTGAAAGAAACAATGAAGCAGCTGGTTATCTTAAGTTGAACTGGGGTGCTGCACAAACGGAATCAATTGACCCTGCTGCTTTTGAAATTGAAAGGATTTATGTGTTAAAACCCTATATTGGTAAGGGGATGGGTGCATTTTTAATGGATGCTGCCCTGGAAATTGCCTACAAAATGAAACCCAGTTATATTTGGCTGGGAGTTTGGGAGAAAAACGAAAGGGCCATTCGGTTTTATGAAAATTATGGCTTCAAGGTATTTAGCAGCCATTTATTTACACTGGGTAATGATATACAAACAGACTTATTAATGAAACTTGAAAATAACCGATAGACATGAAAACAATCTACGCCATTCTGCTTACCCTTTTCTTAGGCTTTCAATCTCAGGCTCAGCAATTTATTAAGGGTTCTTTCAGAAGTAAAGAAAATCCTGATATCGTTTATAGTTTAATGGACGGGTATTTTGTAGAAACTAAATTTAATATAAGCGCTAAAAGTTTTGAATATACCTGGGGAGGTCCTTACACAAAAGAAGGAAATAAATTAGTAGTGTTAACTCATTTTGATTCAAGAGATAAATCGGTTGTGGGCAAAAACAGGGAAATTGCTTTTAATACCAAAAACCTGGAAGCGATAGATAAGGGCGAGAACGCTTTGGCTGGCAACTGGCATATGAGCGGCAGAAAAACCGGAGAGCAAATAACAGAAAACCCAATGAGAGCCAGACGTACTTATAAGTTATTAACCGGCACGCGTTTCCAGTGGTTTGCTATCAATATTGAAACCGGTGAGTTTTCCGGAACAGGCGGTGGCACTTATCAATTTATCAATGGTAAATACACTGAAAACATTGAATTCTTTAGCAGGGATAGCAGCAGAGTAGGCGCTTCCTTACAGTTTTCCGCAAAGATAGAAGAAGGTAAATGGCATCATAGTGGCCTGAGCTCAAAGGGTGATGCCATTTATGAAATTTGGAGCCGTAACTAAGATTTTGCCTTAATGGGAACCAGTTGAATAATTCCCAGCCAATGAAATACTTTAATAATTGGATAGCAGGGATCAAACTCCCACCACTTATTGGCAAAATTGGGTCTTGCTCCTGCATGGTGGTGATTGTTCTGGAATAATTCTCCCATCATAAGGAAATCAATGATCAGTGTGTTTTTGGAATGGTCTTTTTCACCTGGATAGTTTCGGTAACCATATTTGTGACCCGCCCAGTTTACTACAGCACCCTGAATGGGTCCTATTAAAAAGTGAATCGGCAAGAACAAGTACATCCACCACTCTGTTGCGAAGAAATAGTAGAAAACAACATATCCAATTGCAAATAAAATTCTGGTGAACCAGCTATCTGCTATCTTATCAATAACAGGGTATACGGGAAAGTTCTTATCAAATTTTTTTTCAACGGGCATCGTTCCTTTTAATACACCGTGATAAACTTTTTTTGTATGCCACATCATGGAAAATACTTCCCTGAAAAAATGTGGTGTATGCGGATCTTTTTCCGTATCGCTATACGCGTGGTGCATTCTATGCAATATGGCATAGGCTCTGGCATTTAAATAAGAGGTTCCCTGCGTAACCCAGGTATAGATATACCAGAAGGCTTCCCAGAATTTGTTCATCGTAAACATCTTGTGCGCTGCGTATCTGTGCAGATAGAAGGTTTGTCCGAAAAGAGATAAATACCAATGTAAAACTAAAAATATCAATATGGCCGTCATAGGATGCGCAAGATAATTCCTAAGAAGGCTTCTCCCAATTCTTTGTTGCGCTGTTGTATTGTTTTAAAATTTTTGCAGGGTTTCCTCCAACAATTGAATAGGGTGGAACATGCTTAGTAACAACTGAACCAGCTGCAACAATGGAATGTTTTCCAATGGTTACACCTGCAACCACTACAGCATTGGCGCCTATCCAGCAATCTTCTTCAATAACAATAGGAGCTGTTGTTTCTTTTTGATTTTTAATGGGAATATCAGGATCAGTATATCCGTGATTTAATCCGGAG
>CALEST010000257.1 GCA_937907555.1 uncultured Sediminibacterium sp. | reverse complement strand
TATTGTAACACCAAGAATTGCCTATAAATACACGATTAACTCCCAGCAATTCCTGCGTTTGAATATGGGAACGGGTTTTAGGGTGGTGAATTTGTTTACGGAAGACCATGCCGCATTATCTGGTGCCAGAAAAGTAGTGATTGCTGAACAATTAAAACCAGAAAAATCCTTCAATATAAACCTCAACTATATTCATAAATTATACGGTAGAAACAACAATGCCACCACATTGGATGTCTCTGCTTTTTATACCTATTTTAACAACCGGATTGTAGGTGATTTTGAAACCGATCCCAACCAAATTATTTATACCAATTTGCAGGGTCATGCCATCAGCAAAGGGGTTTCGGTTGGGGCAGATATTGCATTACAGAACCGTTTGAAATTGAATCTGGGCACAACTTATATGGATGTGGCTTTGTATCAGAACGGGCAAAAAGAGCAGCAGATTCTTACAGAAAGATTCTCAGGAACCTGGACATTATCATACAAATTTCCTGCTATTCATCTGGATATTGACTACACGGGCAATGTGTACAGTCCCATGCGTTTGCCTTTGCTCGGACCGCTCGATCCGAGACAGCCTTACTCCCCCTGGTATAGCTTGCAGAATATTCAATTTAGTTTTCATTACTGGAAAGGAATGGAAATTTATGGTGGTATCAAAAACCTGCTCAATTTTCTCCCTACCCGTTACAGTCCTTTTTTAATTGCCCGTGCGCAGGATCCCTTCGATAAAAACGTGCAATTTCAACCCAATGGTCAGGTACAAGCCACTCCCGACAATCCCTATGCATTAAGTTTTGATCCCACCTATATGTTTGCTCCTAATCAGGGAATTCGTGGGTTTTTAGGCATTCGCTATACTTTTAAATAATCTAAATAATACGGCTGTTAATGCTCTGGGTCATTGCATCCGCAAAAGCATTCGTATCTTTATGTTATGGAACAAGAACAAAAAACAACACAAGACGCTATTGATATTATTGTTAAGCCCTTTGGACAAATTGTTGTAACGGCTAAAATGAATATTCACAAACCCGATGGTACGGTAGATGTAAAAGAAAAAGTTTCTTTCTGTGGTTGCGGCTTGTCTAAAAACAAACCCTATTGTGATGCCTCTCACAAAGAGTTATTGAAGGAGAAGGAGTAATGAAAAAAACAGTAGTGCTGGGTGCTTCTGATAACCCGGCCCGATATAGTTTTGAAGCCGTGTCTCGTTTGCGAAAGTACGGGCATGAAGTAGTGGCGGTGGGAAGGAAAGCGGCAGAAGTAGCTGGTGTTTCGATTGTTACGGAACCTCCTGTAGAAGATAACGTGGATACTGTTACACTCTATTTGAATCCGGCTGCACAGGAAAGCTATTACGATTATATTCTATCCTTGCATCCCAAACGCATCATCTTTAATCCCGGAACGGAAAACGATGCATTGGTTGAACTGGCCCGGAAAAATGGTATTCAAACCATTGAAGCCTGTACACTGGTAATGCTGAGCACTGGCCAGTATTAATCAAATTCAATGCAAGTGATTAATATTGCAAATCTAAGAATGCAATTTTCCCGTCCATGGTGGAAGCCACCAACTCATTGGTATTGCCGAAGTTTACGGTATTCACCATGGAGTTGTCTATTTTATAACGCCACAATTTTTCTCTGGTATAAGGATCTATGGAATAAATAATTCCATTCTTCGTGCCAAAATACACTTTACCTTCTTTCTCTACTGGCATGGAGGGAACATGCTCGTAGCCAATGCCAAAATCTTTTTTCCAGGCAAGGTTTTGCGGTGTTCTTCCAGTTGGGAAAACGGCAAAACCATCGCTCATGGTTTTGGTATAAAGCCATTTACCATCCGTTGAAATGCCAATGGATTCGCGCACAGTAGCTTCCTTGTTTCTCCAAAGTGTAGCGCCTGTTTGCATATCAATGGCAGATAAATAACGGTCTGGTGCAACGATGTAAACAATTTCATCCTGCACAACAGGTATGCAGGAAGCTGGTGCAAAATTTCTAACCATGGATCCATTATTCCATTTCCAGGCAAGTGTTCCATTGAATGCATCCAGTGCATACAAGTGCCGGTCCCAGGATCCGAAAATAATTTTACCATTACTGAAAACAGGGGTGCTAACTACAGGGCCTTCCAATAAGCCATAACTCCATTTCTGTTTTCCTGTAGCCAAGTCCAGACAACGGAAATGGTGATCGCTGCCGCCAATATATACTTTGTTGTCGTAGATTAGCGGAGAGCCTAGTACAGCGGCTTCCGCCTTGAATTGCCAGATGATTTTTCCATTGGTATGATTCAGGCAATAGATGGTTCCATCACCGGAAGCAACCACTACTTTGTTTTGAAAGATGGCAGGGCTTGAATAAATTGCTCCCTTGGTTTGGTACTTCCATTTTCTTTTACCGGAAGTTTTATCAATGGCTTCAATGGTACCTAAACTATTACCTGCAATCACGAGTTGTTGTGTAATTGCTGGCGTTGAAATGATATTGGCTTCTGAAGCATATACCCATCTTTGTTTTACAGAAGGAAAACTATCATTCATATTATAGATGGGGCGCGGATATTTTTTGTCGCTGAACTTTTTTTCTGAAAGGTCAACACCTGTCCATGGTTTTTTGGTTTCAATACCTGGTGTTCTTTCTGCAAAAATCATGGAGTCGGATCTTACTTCTACAATATTGTATCCTCCGTAAGCCGCTTTGGCCCTGAGATTGGAGCGACCCACTACTGCCGGAATCTCTTCATAATCCAGTCTTCTGTTGGTATGCCAGTGACCACTTAATACGGCCAGTGTTCTGTGCTGTTTTAAACGATCTACTGCTTCATACCAGTTGTCTAAATCCTTGTCTAAGGGGTAATGATTTAAAAATACTATGGGTTGTTTGGGATCCAGTTTTTTCAATTCCTTGTCTAACCAGTTCACTGCATCTCTGGGAATATGTCCATCACTCATTCTTACATAAGGACCGGACGCACATCCTAAAAACTGAATGCCATTAAAAG
This sequence comes from uncultured Sediminibacterium sp., assembly GCA_937907555.1. Taxonomy (GTDB): domain Bacteria; phylum Bacteroidota; class Bacteroidia; order Chitinophagales; family Chitinophagaceae; genus Sediminibacterium. Next base: position 309 of record CALEST010000257.1, on the reverse strand, counting down.
AAAAACTGAATTTATCATACCCGAATATTTTTCCAAAACTAACCCCACCGCTTTCGCTCCACCCTGTATCATGATTGCCGGCAAGAATATAATAAGGCACTTTTAGCTCAGATAAAATTTCCTTCGCTAATTTAATTTCTTCATCTGTTCCGAGTTCAGTGATATCACCCGTCAACACCACAAAGGCAATCTCCGGCATACTATTAATATCGGCCACGGTTCTGCGTAAATCTTCTTCCGCACTTCCATTCGGTGAACCAATATGCGTATCAGAAATAAATGCAAATCGAAAGGGAGACCACTGCGCCT
>CALEST010000256.1 GCA_937907555.1 uncultured Sediminibacterium sp. | reverse complement strand
TGGCTAAGGAGAAAAAATACAGGACAGCGTATCTCAGTTTAACAAGAGGAGATGGAGGACAAAATCTGATTGGTTCTGAGCAAGGAATAGATCTTGGGCTTATCAGAACCCAGGAGTTACTTGCAGCAAGAAAAATTGATGGTTCAGAACAGTATTTTACCAGTGCTTATGAATTTGGATTCAGCAAAACCTCCTCGGAGACGCTTTCCATTTGGGATCAGCAAAAAGTGTTGGCAGATATGGTATGGGTAATCAGAAAATTTCAACCCGATATTATTATCAATCGTTTTCCGCCTGATGCCAGAGCGGGACATGGCCATCATGCTTCTTCCGCTATTCTATCTATACAGGCTTTCAAAGCTACTGCTGATCCTAAACAGTTTACTGAACAATTGAAAAAGGGAGTAGATATCTGGCAGGCCAAAAGATTGTTATGGAATACATTCAATTTTGGGGGAGCCAATACAACCAGTGAAAATCAGTTAAAAATCAATGCAGGCGTTTTTAATCCTTTTCTGGGTCAGAGTTATGGAGAAGTAGGCGGAGAAGCCAGATCAATGCACAAGAGTCAGGGTGAGGGCAGACCCAGAAGAAAAGGCCCCCTGTATGAATATTTTGTAACGATTGCCGGGGATTCTGCCAGTACACAGTTAATGGATGGGATAATTACCGATTGGAGCCGATTTGGAAATTCAGGTAAAATGGTAGAGCAGAAAATAGATGAACTGATTCATGATTTCCAGTTTGTTAAACCAGAGAATAGTGTTACAAAACTAGTTGAATTGTATCGGCAGATTCAGTCACTTTCTATGAATACAACATGGAAGGATCAGAAATTATCGGAGCTAACGCGCTTAATTGCAGCCAGTGCAGGATTGATTGCTGAAGCAATCACAGAAATGGAGTATGCGGTTCCCGGAGAAAAACTGGGTGTTCTGTTTATCATAAATAAAAGAAGCGATGCAAATATCAATTTGATGCAGATACAGCTGAAATCTCAGGGGAAAACTGCGTTTGATTCGTCTATGCAGTTTACTTTACAGAATAATACCAATTTAAATATTCCTTATCAATATACAGTCCCAACCAATCAAGCGCTTAGTCAGCCTTATTGGCTGGCATCTCCTATGAAGGATATGGGTACATTTAATGTATCTGATCAGCATTTAATTGGTCTTGCCAATTCCTTGCCTGATTTTGAAGCGAATTTTACTTTTAGTATCAACGGATTAAAATTGAATCTCAGGGCTCCATTGCAATACAAATATGTAGACCTGGTAAGGGGCGAATTGTATGAACCACTTACGGTTATTCCACCAGTTTTGGTCTCGCTGAATAAAAAAGTTGTTTTTTCAGATTTAAAGACGCCGGATAACAAAACAATACCTCAGCCGGATATTCTGCTTCAGTTCAAGTCTAATTTTACAGCTGCATCCGTTCCGGTAACATTGGGTTTGAAGGATAATAAAAACTTACTTGTTTCCAAAGACACCACCTATAATTTAGTGGCAGGAAATATGTATCCCTTTTCGCTTTCATTGTCTGAAGTACTGAAAAAGAAAAAAGGAAACACAATAACAGGTGAAGTTCAGTTGAAAAGGAATGAGCAAGTCTTTTCCTTTGATCAGCAATTGAAATCAATTCATTATGATCATATACCTGCTATCAATTACTTATACAAAGACCAGATTCAATTGATTGATGAAACTGTTTTTTCAACTCCCAGAAAAGTAGGGTATATAGTAGGTGCTGGCGACAAAGTTCCGGAAGCTTTACTTCAATTGGGGCATTCAGTAGATATTTTACAGGAGTCGGATATTGTTGAAACCAAACTGGCGCAATATGCAGCAGTGGTAGTTGGTATAAGGGCTTATAATATTCATGAGTGGCTTACGAATAAGAATGATGTGCTGAATCAATACATAGCAAATGGAGGCCATTTAATTGTGCAATACCTAAAAAACAATTTAGTAGGAAATAAGCGGGTTAAGGTTGGTCCTTATGACTTTTCTGTATCTAATGTGCGTGTTACTGAAGAAAAATCGTCTGTAGAATTACTCAATAACAAACATCCTTTCATGAATTTCCCCAACCGCATTGGGGAAAAGGATTTCGATAACTGGATTCAGGAAAGAAGCACTTATCAGATGGAGCCGGTGAAAGCACCTTATGAAGCATTTTTTCAAATGAAGGATAGCAATGATGCACCCACCAAAGGTAGTCTTGTATCTGCCAGTTATGGAAAAGGTTATTTTACCTATGTAAGTCTGGTTTTATTCAGACAGTTACCGGCCGGAGTTCCGGGTAGTTATAAATTATTAGCTAACTTAATTGCAGCTACTGCCAATAAATAAATATGCAACCGAGAAAGAAAATTAGTTTTTTCCTGCTTGTTATCATTGGTGTAGTTGTTGGACTGTTCCTGAAAAACGTTAAAGCAGGACTTTTGATTGGACTGGCATTGGGATTATTGGGAGGAGGATTGTTAAACTCAAGATCTAGAAAATGAAAGAGAAAGTACCCTTATTTAAATCCTGGCGCAGCTGGTATATTTTTATCGTGCTTTTTTTGCTGTGTCAGATTGTTTTATTTGAATGGATGACAAAATTATTTAAATGAGACTTACAGACTGGATTGTTTTAATCATCACGCTTACTGGAATTATTGCTTACGGTGTTTACAAGAGCAAGACCAGCAAAGACATGGAGGGTTATTTTCTGAGTAACCGTAATATGCCCTGGTATATTGTATTACTGAGCATTATGGGAACACAAGCCAGTGCCATTACTTTTCTTTCAGCTCCCGGACAGGCATTTACAGATGGAATGCGTTTTGTGCAGTATTATTTTGGCATTCCTATTGCAATGGTGGTTTTGTGTATCACATTTGTACCGTTATTCAGTAAGTTAAAAGTGATTACTGCTTACGAATATCTTGAACAACGCTTTGACATTAAAACCAGAACTTTTACATCAGCACTTTTTTTGCTGTCAAGAGGGTTGTCAACTGGTATCAGTATTTATGCGCCATCCATTATCTTGTCTTCATTGATGGGCTGGGATATTTATTATACCAATATTGTAATGGGTGGACTGCTAATTGTGTATACGGTTACTGGTGGAGCAAAAGCCGTGGCCTACACACAGCAGATACAATTGATTATCATTTTTATTGGGATGTTTATAGCAGGGTACCTTATTGTAAAACATCTTCCGGAAAATGTTGGTTTTAGTGAAGCACTTGCGGTTAGTGGTGCAGCCGGAAAAATGAATGTTATTACAACCGGATTTACTGAAAAAGGGTTTGACTGGAAAGACCGTTACAATATCATTAGTGGCATCATTGGTGGGTTTTTTCTGGCGCTCTCTTATTTTGGTACAGATCAATCTCAGGTAGGACGCTACTTAACAGCCAAAAGTGAATCAGAAAGCAAGTTGGGCTTACTCATGAATGGGTTGGTAAAAGTTCCGATGCAGTTTTTTATTCTTTTGCTGGGAGCACTCTTGTTTACCTTTTATCAGTTTAATCCATCTCCTATTTTCTTTAACAGAGCTGCAGAAGATAAAGCCATGCAGACTCCATACAGGGATTCATTGCTTCAGATAAGATATCAGTTTGAAGAACAACAATTTAATCAGCAGGCAAATAGCAAATTGTATGTACTGAAATCTACGATTGAATTAAAAGACAGTGTTGCCATTGGGGCGGAAAAGTTGGCTACGCTGAAAAAAGAGTATAAAGCTGTTATTAAAAAAGCAGTGCCCGCTGCAGATACCAATGATACCAACTATATTTTCCTGCGATTTGTAGTAGACTTCTTACCGGCAGGTTTGGTAGGGTTATTGATTGCCATCATTTTTTTGGCTGCCTGGGGTTCCATTGCTGCTGCATTGAATTCGCTGGCTTCCTGTACAATGGTTGATTTTCATAAGCGATTTTTTAGTGCTAAGGATGCCGGGGATACAGCTGTGCAATCATTGAAAGATTATCAGCTTTCTAAGTGGTATACTTTTTTCTGGGGCGTATTCTGCATCATTACAGCGCAGTTTGCTACTGGTATGGGCAGTTTGATTGAAGCTGTAAATGTCTTGGGATCGCTGTTTTACGGGGTAATTCTTGGAATTTT
>CALEST010000255.1 GCA_937907555.1 uncultured Sediminibacterium sp. | reverse complement strand
AAAAATACAGGAAGATTCAAAACTTGCCTTTAATAGAAAATTATTCAAATCCAGATTTCTTATTAAGCTGGGATCAAGAATGATTTTTATTAATACTACAGATATTGCCTGTTTTTTTGTTAGTGACAAAACAGTTTACGTGCTGAATAAAGAGGGTATAAAATATCCGATTGATTTTTCATTGGAAAAATTGCAACAAGTTTTAGATCCTCAATATTTTTTCCGCATCAACAGGTATATGATTTGTAATGCTGTATTTATCAAGGAAATAAAAAAGTATATCAATAACAGGCTTAAAATTATTTTGACAGCCGGTAACTATTCAGATGAGGCTGTTGTAAGCAGGGAGAGGGTTTATGCGTTCAAAAAGTGGGTTGAGAACTAATCATTTTGCTTCGTACATTGCAGGTATGGAAAAGATTTTCCCATATCCTCAATTGCTTTCTTTTACAAAAAAAGTATTTCTGCAGATGGGATGCCCTGAGGAAGATGCTTCTGTTGCTGCAGAAGTGTTGCTCTCCGCTGATTTAAGAGGCATTGACAGTCATGGTGTGGCAAGGTTAAGCGGATATATTCGCTTATGGCAAGCTAAGAGAATAAACTCCACACCTGATATTAAAGTAATTCATGAAACACCGTCAACAGCAGTTGTAGATGGTGATCAGGGGCTTGGTTTGGTTGTGGCTCCCTATGCAATGAAACTTGCCATGAGAAAAGCAGAACAAGTAGGAACCGGTTGGGTCTCTGTGCAAAATTCCAATCATTTTGGTATTGCAGGGTATCATGCCATGATGGCTTTACCCAATGATATGATAGGCATCGCTATGACCAATGCAAGTGCACTGGTAGCCCCCACTTTTTCCAAAGAGAAAATGCTTGGAACCAATCCAATTGCAGTTGCTATACCAGCGGGGAATGAGCCTCCCTTTATAGCGGATTTTGCCACAACTACTGCAGCGAATGGCAAATTGGAAATATTGCAAAGGAAACTACAGGATACACCCGAAGGCTGGGTGCAGGATGAAAATGGCATGGCATCCATTGATGCAAATATTTTGAAAAAAAACGGATCACTCCTTCCACTGGGATCTGATAAAACGCACGGTAGTCATAAAGGGTATGCATTAGGAAGCATTGTAGATATTTTTTCAGCAGTCCTGAGCGGAGCATCTTACGCACCTTGGGCCCCCCCATTTCCGGCTTATATACCAATGCCGGAGAATATGCCGGGAAATGGTCTTGGCCATTTTCTCGGAGCTATGCGAATAGATGCATTCAGACCTGCTGACACTTTTAAGAATCATATGGATAACTGGATTAGCCGATTTCGCAACGCTGCACCAGTAGATTC
>CALEST010000254.1 GCA_937907555.1 uncultured Sediminibacterium sp. | reverse complement strand
AAACGGTTGAATAAAAATGTAAGGTAAAAACTACATGATCAACATAATAGTAGTTTTTTTTCCTGACGTATAATAGAAACAATAAAAATGAAAATAAGGGAAGAGAAACAAACAACATTTTTGGGAATTGATGTGTAAACACATCAAATACCTTATTCATCATTTCTTTACGGGAGGGGTATTTATCTTTTAAAATCAGGTTCTGCTGTTGCAGCTTTCGAACAATATAGCCATCCTGCTTTTCCCTGGGTAATCTTTGCTGGATCGAATCGTACTCCTTAACACTTGAAAAATTCTCATCAAGCTTTAATATTTCTGCGCTTGCTGAATCGCTTTGAGCAATGCTTGCGGTGTCACTTAATTTTTTCCCAATATTAACATCAACTTTACCGGGACTCACCATAAAAAAGAACAAAAAGAAAAAGGCCGACGTAAAAATATAAAGTCGGATGGGGTGAAGATAATCCATCCTCCTGCCTCTCAAATGTTCCTGCGCCATAAAACCCGGCTTTACCAAAAGGTATTTCATGGTACGGAAAAACTTTCCGTCAAAATGAAAAAGGTCAAAAACAAAATGGGTTAGCATATGACCAAACTTTTCACGGGGTTCTGTGTTCTCCTGTCCGCAGACATGACAGTATCTCCCATGAACGGTGGCATTACAGTTTAGGCAATTTTTCTCTTTTCTTTCAGCTATGTTTGACAATTGGTTTTCTTTAAAAATACATATTAAACGGTAAGCCCGAAGGTAGTAAATTTGAATAAAGTGCAATTATGAGGGGCTTATTATTGTTTTTGTTCATTACCCAATATTCCCTGGTATCCGGACAGTATTATTACACTGATCTGGTAGGATTACAGCAAACCCAAAAAAATTACGATATCTTAAGAAAAAACAGAATAAAAGAAATTTCAGGAACAGGTGCTTCTGCAGAAGGAGAGGTTACGATTCTAAGCAAAACAGAAATACCAACGGATGGTAAAAGAATTACCAGGACCCTTTCAGAAAATAACAGCACCAAAGAACTGGTTTATCAGTTTTATGAACTGGGACGGCTAAAAAAAACCGCAATCAAAAAGCCGGGAACAGAAACAATCATAGAATACCAGTACAACCCAAATGGTCTTTTAACTACGCTGGTATCTACCACCAAAGACAGTGCCAGTGGTAGCAGTAGTGCTGAACTGCATCAGTGGGAATACAGCTCAAGCGGAGCTCCTAAGAAAATGATTAAAAAAACAAGCGGCATGGATTCAGTTACAGTGGAATTTCAGACTGACTCATCTGGTTTGGTGATAGAAGAAACCTGGATTAAAAAAGATAAGAAAATTGAAACTTATTACTTCTATTACAATCCTGACAACCGAATTAGTGATATCGTAAGATTTAACACTACAGCGCAAAAGCTACTGCCCGATTATGTATTTGAATACAATGAGAAAGGTCAGTTGGTCAAAATGATTCAGATAGGATTGAATGGAAGAAATATTACCCACTGGGACTATTCCTATTTCCCCAATGGATTAAGGGAAATGGAAATAGCCAAAGACCGCAACAAAAATTTAATCATCAGTACACAATATCAATTTGAAAAGCACTAAATCATTCCCTGTTATTAAAACAGCATTGCTTTCTTATGGCATGTCAGGAAAAGTATTTCATGCCCCGTTTATTCATTTTCATCCCGGATTTGAATTAACCGCTGTGTGGGAACGCAGTAAAAAGACTGCAACAGAAGACTATCCTACAATTCAGGTTGTTCATCAGCTGGAAGAAATTCTGAATAATGAGGAAATTGAGCTGGTAGTAGTGAATACACCCACTGCCACCCATTTTGAATACGCGCAAAAAGCATTGCTGGCAGGTAAACATGTAATTGTAGAAAAGGCTTTTACTACAACGGAAAAGGAAGCTGAAATACTGATTGAACTTGCCGAAAAAAAGGAAAGAATACTGTCTGTTTATCAGAATAGAAGATGGGATAGTGATTTCCAGACTGTACAAAAAATAGTGAACCAGCAATCACTTGGATCTATTCACACTGCCACTATCCGTTTTGAAAGATTTAAGGAACTACTAAGCGCCAAAGTTCACAAAGAAAAGCCTGGAGCCGGAGCCGGATTGCTAATGGATTTAGGGCCCCATATCATTGATCAGGCGCTGGTACTTTTTGGAATGCCCAACTCGGTAGAAGCTCATATCAGAACGCTCAGAACTCATTCACTTGTTGATGATGATTTCCTGATTCATTTATTGTATAATAATTTACGCGTAACACTGATCAGCAGTCTACTGGTTCCCTATTCCGTGGATGCCTATCTGATTCATGGCAGTAAAGGTAGTTTTATAAAGCAGAGAGGCGACATTCAGGAAAGTGCATTGCTGAAACAAGAGCAACCCTTCACTGATAACTGGGGATTAGAGCCTGAAGAATATGCTGGTCGTTTAATTACACTTCAAAATGGTATTGAGCAAGATGTCTGTATCGCCAGTTTGCCTGGCAACTATGGTCTTTATTACGAAAATATTTACTCCGCTATCCGGCTCAATGAACCCCTTAAAGTTTCAGGAACAGACGGAAAAAAAGTGATGAAAATCATTGAGGCAGCTAAACAAAGTCACGCAGAAAAAAGGCAGATTAGTATTAATCATTAGCAACCAGCTTCGACTTATCCCAGGCATTATCTGGTTTGTGTTCAATGAATTTTCTGTCTTCGGCCAGCAATCTTTCCTGCTGCTCTATCTCTTCTTTCACAGACTTAACATAGCTATCGTAATCGTGTCTGTTTTCAGAGAGCTTTTTGAGTGCATTATTATCATGACGAATAAAATCATTGGCTTTTCTTAGCGAGGTATATTTTCTGAAACCCAATTCAGATAAGATATCTACGCCCATATAAACAGAAGCATGAATGGATTCTCTGTAAATATTATTGATGCCATTGTCTAATAACTCATAGGCATTCAACCTGTTTTTTGCTCTGAAGAACAGTTTTAAATGAGGATAGTGTTTAGAAACCAGCGCAGACAATTCAATATTCTTTTCCGATATATCCAGCGCAGATACCAGAATTTTTGCATGTGCTGCACCTGCTGCATCTAAAATTGCAGTACGCGTTGCATCCCCGTAAAATACTTTAAAACCCATTTTACGCAGCAATACCACCTGTTCACTGTTATTATCAAGGATGGTAGCTTCTACCCCGTTAGCCCTTAAAAACCTACCCAGAGTACTTCCAAAATGTCCAAATCCGGCAATAATGATATCATTGTGTTCCTTGGGATCTACTATATATTCTTTCTCCTCCGATTTATTTGAAATAATCTTGTTAGCAATAAATTTTTCATTGATGAACAATAAAATAGGCGACATAATCATACTAATGGTAATTACCGCCATATAAAAATCAAGCATTTCTTTTTCCAGTAGTCCCAGCATCCCAATAGATCCCATAAGGATAAATGCAAATTCTCCTATTTGTGATAATAATAGCGTGAATAGAATATTTTGCATTAAAACCTTATTGAAAATCTTACCTACCACAAATAAAACAAGTGACTTCAATAACATAAAAAGCAGAACGGCTTTAAAAATGGCCATTGGCTGATGCACAATTAATCCAAAATTGATAGTAGAGCCCACTGCTGTAAAAAACAATCCCAGTAAAAGTCCCTTAAATGGTTCCAGATTGCTTTCTAATTCATGTCTGAATTCACTGTTTGCCATTAAAACACCTGCCAGGAAGGCGCCTAATGCCGCACTTACACCAGCCAGATCCATCAACCAGGAAACCGCAATTACCAGAAACAAAGCAGAAGCAGTAAACAACTCACGCATATGAACCCTGGCAATTAAATGCAAGAGAGGACTGAACACAAATCTTCCCAGTAAAATAATGCTGGATACGGCTACTAAAATGGTAATGGTTCTGTTTTCATCCATCCAGCCAAGCATTCCGGTTCTGGCAACCTTGGTTTGCACTTCTCCTAATGCAAGCAATGGCAAGGCAGCCAATATTGGAATCACGGCAATATCCTGAAACAATAAAACAGCAAAGGAGGATTTCCCTGCCTGTGATTTATCCAGGTTCTTCTCTTTCAATGTTTGCAACACAATCGCAGTTGAAGACATAGAGAATGTAAGGGCTAGGGCAATTGACGTGTTCAGTTCCATTCCTGAACCAAAATAAAAGAAAAGAAAAAATAAAATACCAGTGAAAAGCATCTGCAAACCTCCCATCCCAACAATGCGTCTTCTCATTCGCCAGAAAGATTGTGGATTCAATTCCAATCCAATTAAAAACAACATCATAACCACGCCAAACTCAGCAGCATGCATAATATCTTCCCCTTCAGTTCCAATAAACTTAAGCGCAAATGGGCCTATAACCACTCCTCCGATAATGTAGCCCAGCACACTACCAATGCCTAGTCGCTTTGCAATGGGTACAAACACCAATGCTGCTCCCAGAAAAATCATGGCGTTTTGTAAAACGGATGCTCCCATTCTGCTGATTTTATTTGATTAAAATTATCTACCTGTTTGAGTTTGTCAAGATCTATTGGCTCTTTCATTAAAAAGTGAAGAATTTGCTGATACCAAATCATGTTTTCTTCGATGTCTTCTTCACTTAGCTTATTGGCTCCCGCAACCACAAAAGGAGGCAGGTATTCCATTTTGCAGAGATTGGCTGTCTGATCAAAAGAATTTAAAAATTCTCTGTGTGTAAACCTGTTTCTGCCTTCTTTCTGATAAACATGAAAATCGCCTCCGGAGGTAATTACATTCATTACCCACTTACCTTGTAATTGATTCCCCCCCGTTCCATATGCCCAGCCGTATTCCAAAACCAGATCTAGCCATTGCTTCATTAAAGGAGGGCAATTGTACCAGTAAAAAGGATGATGCCAAACAACAATATCATGCTCCAGCAATAAAGACTGTTCTTTCTCTATATCAATATTAAAGTCGGGATACAATTCGTACATATCCCGAAATGTGATTCCCGAGAGGTGCTTAACACCTTCCGTTAATTTTACATTAACCCTGCTGTCTTCGAATCTGGGATGGAAAAACAACAACAATAGTTTCCTGCTGGCCATAAAGAATTTTAGCTGATACTACAATTTACGCAGATTTAGGCGCTTTACAAACTGCCCCAAACCAATAAGCGGACCAATTACCAGCATAGGCCAGACCCAGATAAAGGGTAATTGTGTTAGCAAATACCCTGTAAACTGAATGCTGATTACTGTAATTAAAAAACCAATACTGTTAACGAATATAATGGTACTGCCTCTGGTGCTGGCAGGTGCCGACATAGCAACAAGACCTGAAAACATAGGAGAATCTGCCACAACAAAAAAGCCCCATACAACTAAATATCCAATGAATAATTCATTGGATGCAAAAACAAAAAAAACGGGAAATAACAAACAGCAAAAACCAGAAATCAGCAAAGCCAGGCTTGCAAGTTTTTCCAATGGAATCTTTCTGGATAGTAAACCAAACACAGCACAGGACAAAGCACCGGTTGCTATTACCCAGAAAGAATAAAGGGAGATGGAGTTGAATGACCAGGATGTTTTCTGAAGAATCATCAGCGGAATAAAAGTCCAGAAAGTGTAGAGTTCCCACATATGTCCCCAATATCCCAAAATGGCTTTTCGTAAGGAACTAATCTGGAATATCTTTTTAAAATTGGGGAGCTGAAGTTTTCCCGCAGGCTTTCTGAAAGGACCGTCTTTAACTATTAGATAAAGGGTTAATCCACCCAACACACATAAGCCCGAACTTACATAAACTACGAATTCCCATTGCAGGCTGATGGATAGGCTTTTGATAAAATGCGGGAAAGCAGTACCAAGTACCAGCCCGCCAACTAAAAAACCTAAGGATTTCCCTAACCCATTCTCAAAATGATCAGCAGCAATTTTCATCCCTACCGGATATATTCCTGAAAGAAAAAAACCCACAAAGAAGCGGGAAAATAAAATACCATTCTCACCAATAGAATGCGCAGATAAACCGAGATTAAATACTGCAGCAACTATGGAAGAATAAAAGAAAATACGGGAGGGAGAAAAACGATCTGTGATTCCCGACAATGCAAAAATCAAAGTCCCTGAAATAAATCCAATCTGCACGGCACTTACCAAATAAAGAAGAAAATCTGCTGACAACCCTTTTTCTCTTCCCAAATCCTGTAAAATGGCATTGCCAGCAAACCAGACCGAAGTGCAGAAAAATTGAGCGATTACTATAACCAGTAATTTTAATCTCATGCAGTAAAATAAACCATTAATTTAGTTGATGCACATACTATGTCAAAATATTTAAAAGAATTAGAAAGATTATTTATACAGGCAGCCAAACCGCAGAATAGCGTTGGCATGAAAGCATATATGCTGAATCAATTTGATTTTTTTGGAATCAAAACACCTGAAAGAGATGCTATAGTTAAACCCTTTTTAAAATCAAACCCCCTCAGTTCCCATAAGGAACTTTCTGAAATTGTTTTAAAAATGTGGTCATTCAAAGAAAGAGAATGGCAATATGCTGCCATTGATGTATTCAGATATCATCACTCCCTATGGGAATTAAATTCAATTGATCTGATTGAATCCTGCTTAACAAAGAAAAGTTGGTGGGATACTGTGGATGGAATTGGAAGCGACTGGATACCCAACTATTTTTCACTGTATCCCAAACAAATCATTCCCATTACTGAGCAATGGAATCAATCAGACAATATCTGGTTACAGAGAAGCAGTATTTTGTTTCAGCGATCCTTCAAAAGCAAAACCGATACCCGTTTATTAAAAAAATATATTCTGAACCACAAAAATGCCAAAGAGTTCTTTGTTCAAAAAGCCATAGGTTGGGCACTTCGGGAATACAGCAAAACCGATCCGGATTGGGTAATTAATTTTGTTGCCAAAAACAAAATAGCCCCTCTTAGTAAAAGAGAGGCTATCAAAAGAATTATTGTAAATAACTGATTACATTTTTTTGGCGTCTTCCAGAAACTTAGCCAACCCAATATCGGTTAAAGGATGCTTCAAAAGACCTACTATAGAATCCAGCGGACAGGTACAAATATCTGCTCCCAATTCAGCAGCTTTAATAATATGCAATGGACTTCTGATTGAAGCAGCTAATATTTCTGTTTTGTATTGCTGAACATCAAAAATATGTCTAAGCTGACCAATCAATTCCATTCCGTCCCAGCCACTGTCGTCAACACGACCAATAAAAGGAGATACATAGGTTGCTCCTGCTTTAGCAGCCAGAATTGCCTGACCGGCTGAAAAAATTAAGGTACAGTTGGTACGGATACCATTATCTGTAAACCATTTGATTGCTTTAATACCATCTTTAATTACTGGCACTTTCACCACGATATTCGGATGAATCGCAGCCAGCTTTTTTCCTTCCTCTACCATCGTGGCAAAATCAGTGGAAAGCACTTCAGCACTCACATCCCCATCTACCAATTCACAGATGGTCTTGTAATGCTGCGCAATGGCTTCTTCGCCTTTTACGCCTTCTTTTGCCATCAGGGAAGGATTGGTGGTTACGCCATCCAGAATCCCTAAATCGTTGGCTTCTTTAATTTGAGCAAGGTTACCTGTGTCGATGAAAAACTTCATAAAAGTGGAGTTAAAAATATGGCAGGCTACTCGCATCGCACCGCTACAACCGCTTATCCTTGCTGCATTCCTGCCCTGGGGAGGTTCAGCAGGAGCTGGTCGTGCAAGACCTGCCACGGCGCAAAAGTAAGGATTGATTGCTTACCTTTGAAAAAAAATTATTTATGGGTGTAGCAGATCAGTTAGCACAATTAAAAGCAGAAAAAGCTGCGGCAAATCTAAAAGAGGGTCAAACATTTTTAGCAGCCAACAAAGAGAAGGAAGGGGTGGTAGAACTACCAAGTGGATTGCAATATGAAATCATCACTCAGGGAACAGGCCCTAAACCATCTGCCAACAATGAAGTTACCTGTCATTATCATGGCACATTGATTAATGGAACCATTTTCGATAGTTCAGTACAAAGAGGTCGTCCCGCATCTTTTCCTCTAAATATGGTTATTAAAGGTTGGACTGAGGGATTACAGCTGATGCCAACAGGGAGTAAGTGGCGTTTTTTCATTCCTCCTCATCTGGGATATGGTGAACGTCAGGTTAGTGCAGAGATTGGCCCTAACAGCACTTTGATTTTTGAAGTGGAATTAATCAGTTTTATCTAGCATCTTACTGAAACTCGCTGAGCTCCAGCCAGCGGGTTTCTTTTTCTTCCAGTTCCTTTTCAATGAGCAATAACCGCTCTCCCATTTTTTGCATGCTGGCATAATCGGCATTTCCTGCACTCATTTTTGCGGTAATCTCTTCTTTTTCTTTTTCCAATAAAGGCATTTCCTTTTCCAGATTTTCCAGTTCCCTTTTCTCCTTATAACTTAAAACTTTTTTAACTGGAGCCGCCGTTGTAGTGGTTTGTTTGGTTACAATTTCTTCGGTACTCGCGCCTTTTCTTTTATTGGCTTCCAGATCATCCCATTTCTGATCTTTCTTTTCATTTTCCTTTAGCCAAAGTCTGTACTGTGTATAGTTACCAGGAAAATCCCTTACTTCCGCATTGCCTTCAAACACAAATAAGTGATCTACCAGTCTGTCCATGAAATAGCGATCATGGGATACAATCAATATACATCCAGGGTAGTCTATTAAAAAGTTTTCAAGTACAGCCAGCGTAGGCAGATCCAGGTCATTGGTAGGTTCATCCAGAATCAGGAAGTTCGGATTGCGGAATAACACAACCAGTAATTGCAGGCGCTTTTTCTCTCCCCCACTCAAGGAATTTAAAAAAGTGTATTGCTTATCCGGAGTAAATAAAAACAACTCCAGAAACTGGGCAGCACTTAAAGTAGAACCGTCGGCCAAGGGAAAATTCTCTGCAAAACTTTTCACGTATTCAATTACCCTCACATTTTCTTTAAATACCAGCCCCTGCTGAGAAAAATTACCAAATACTACGGTATCGCCAATATTGATTTTCCCACTGTCAACAGGCTCTATTCCCTGAAGAATATTCAAAAATGTAGACTTACCAACCCCGTTCTTTCCTACAATACCAATTCGTTCACCCTTGCTGAACTGATAATCAAATCCTTTCAGGATAGGCAATTCACCATAACTCTTGTATACTTTCTTCAACTCTACCACTTTCCCTCCCAGCCTGCTCATTTTAACCTGCAGCTGTAGCTGGGCATCTTCAATCTTCTGCTTGGCCTTGGCTTCTACTTCATAAAAATTGTCCTGCCTGCTTTTGCTTTTTGTAGTTCTGGCCTTGGGTTGCTTACGCATCCATTCCAATTCCTTACGATAGGTATTTCTGGCTTTATCAATACTGGCCTGTTCACTTTCAATACGGGCAGCTTTCTGCTCCATATATTGCTCGTAATCGCCTTTGTATACGTATAGATTTTCTCTTTCCAGCTCCCAGATTTCCTCACAGGTTGCATCCAGAAAATAACGGTCGTGACTTACCAGCAATAGTGTCACTTTTTCCTGTGAGAGATAATGTTCCAGCCACTCAATCATTTCCACATCAAGGTGATTCGTGGGCTCATCCATAATCAATAAAGTATGCTGATGAGCAAACCCAATATCAATCAGGGTTTTCGCAAGGGCTACCCTTTTTCTTTGTCCACCGCTCAAATCTTTTACCGGATTGGTCAGGTGATGAATATTCAGCTTTTCCAGGATTTGTTTTACTTTGGCCTCAAAATCCCAGGCACTTAAATTGTCCATGGCTTCAATGCCTTCTGTAATTCCAATGGCATCTTCTGCTTCTATGGCTGCTTCGTATTTTTTGATGGCATTAATTATAGGATGATTCAGATGAAAGATATTTTCCAACACCGACCAGGACTCTTCAAACTGGGGGTCCTGCTCAAATAAAGCAACGGTTACGTCTTTATGAATCCATACTTTTCCTGCATCCGGGGTTTCCAAACCGGCCAGAATCCGCAGCATGGTAGATTTCCCGATACCATTTCTGGCAATCAGGGCTATTTTATCGCCTTCGTTAATATGAAAAGAAATATTCTTGAAAAGGGGGTTTATACCGTAGCTTTTGGTTAAACCTTCAACTGAAACATAATGCATCTTGCAAAACTAAGTATCTTACACGCTAATTCCGAGAAACACTGAACCTAGTTTAAAAAGAAATGATCAAAACCCATTTAAGGAACTTAAGCATACGAAATAAGCTTTTTCTATCCCATTTTCTGATTTTGCTGATTACATTACTAATCATAGTGATATCAGTAAAAATAAATGACAAAAGACTGGTCATTCACCAAATGATTGGTCAACTGGATAAAATAAGAACCCATATTGGAAAGCAGGCAGCAGCCAGACAGGTATTTTTAACCACCGATCGATTTTCGGAAAGTTTTCATATTACCGGATCTTCCAATGCTGTTTCCCATTATCAGCAATTGGTTAAGCAAATAGACAGCAGCCTGATTGCCATTAATGAAAACAAGATTGCCACCAAACCTCATATTGCTGAAAAGCTTTTATCCATCACCAGAAATATTCATGCACAGGAAGTGTTTTTTGAAAGAATGGTAGACTCGGTAAAACAACTGGGAATTGGAGAACAGGGGTTAATGGGCGCATTATTGAAACACAAAAAAGAACTAAAAGACAACAGGCTGTTATCAGAGGCCGACTTAAACAACCTGGAACAATTTTCAAGCGATTACTTCACCAAGAAGAGCCAGAAGGCTGCCATATCATTTGACTCTCTGGCACGCAAACTGATTTTTGCGTATGAAAACAATCAAACAGCTGAAATTATCCTGGATGAATATCGTAAAACATTCGTAAGAATTGTAAAACTGGAGAGAAGCATTGGAGGCTCTGACGGAGAAGGCCTGCAAAATGAATTAATTAAACAGAGCAAGAGCAATGATGAACAAATAGAAGCTGCCTTACAGTCTATTAACCAGTTATATGAAGAAGACCTGGGCCGTATTGAAATGATTTTTTATGGCCTTATAGGCGTAACGCTTATTGCTGGTTTATTATTGAGCTACCTGATTTCAATGGAAATTACCCGACCAATTATTGAACTGAATAAGGCCACGAAAGAAGTGGTGGCTACTAAATTCAAAGACGATATCAATCCGGACTTTATAGACGAAATGCGAATGGATGAGATTGGTCAGCTGGCAATTAATTTTAACCTGGCCATCCGTAAAATCAGAAGATCTATAAAAATCATTCAGGATAAATCGGAAAGTCTGCAGGCTAAGAATCAGCAACTGCTGGAAAATGAGGAAACATTAAAAATGATCAGCGCACAGAAAGATAAATTCCTGTCGATCATTTCACATGATATGCGCGCCCCACTTAGCAGTATTATCAGTTTTCTGGACTATTACAAAGACAACTTTAAAAATTTCAGTGAGGCAGAAATTGAATTTGTATCCAGCAATTTAAATACACACGTGAAAAAAGTGGTAGAGATGCTGGATGGGCTGCTAATGTGGTCGAGGTCTCAAACAGGCGAAATTCAAATGAATCTTCAGCCGATTGATCTGGCTCAGATTATTACGGATACTATCTCAATACTGAACCAGAGTGCCCTCAATAAAAAAATCAGAATCCGGCCTTATATTCATAGTCAGCTGATCTGGGCAGATAAAAACATGACTGCCTTTATCATCAGGAATATCATCAGTAATGCAATTAAATTCACAAATGAAGGTGGCATTATAGATATCAATACCAAGCGCAACAAATACAATGCATTCGTCATCATTAAAGATTCAGGGGTTGGCATGTCTCCTGAGGCTTTATCCCGATTGTTCCAGGACAATGTGAGTTACTCCACATTTGGCACTGCCAATGAAAAAGGAATTGGATTAGGGCTGGTATTGTGCAAGGATTTCATGAATAAAATGAATGGCAATATTGAAATTGAAAGCTTACAGGGAGAAGGTACCACTGTAAATTTATTATTCCCATTAGTTGGCAGAGGAGACTAATGAAGCACCACTACTACATATTGAACAAACCATGCAATATGGTTTCTCAATTTAAAAGCAGTCATGCTGTTCCTTTACTGGGAAATTTACATTTCAATTTTCCGGAAGGAACCCATGCCATTGGAAGACTAGACCAGCACTCAGAAGGACTTTTACTGTTAACCACCAATAAAAAAGTAACCAGGCTTTTATTTCAGGGGGCAACACCGCATTTGAGAGAATACCATGTATTGGTTAACAGCAGGGTAAGCCAGAACCAATTGGATCTGCTAAGCAATGGGGTTCCTATCCGAACCGGGAACGAAGTTTTTTATACAACCCGGCCCTGTATGGTAAGCCTGGTTGATCCCCCCATTATTCAGTTTAATAGTGACTATATTCCATCAGAAAGAGTTCCACATAACTGGATTAGCATTGGTCTTACAGAAGGCAAGTTTCACCAGGTTAGAAAAATGCTTGGCTCGGTTGGATTAAAATGCAAAAGGTTGGTAAGAGTCCGCATAGAAAACCTGCAATTAGGAAACCTGGAACCCGGTTGTATACAGGAACTTACTGAAAAGGAATTCTTTACAGGACTCAAAATCAGTGATTATTAGGTCAAGGAGTATAAGCCCGCCCCCCTACTAGCAATCACCGAACTATTTCGTATTTTTACGGTTTATATACCATGAAGCAATTCACGATACCCAATATATACCGCAGCAATTTTATCAGCCGAATCAAAGAAAGCAGGAAAGCAGCCGATAAACTGAAAAAAGATTTCAGCCCCACCCTGGTGAATCTGGGACCGGTCAATATTTTTCTAGCAAGGCATTTTGGTTTCTGTTACGGGGTTGAAAATGCCATTGAAATTGCCTTCAATACGATTGAACAAAACCCTGGTAAAAAAATTTTCCTGCTCAGTGAAATGATTCACAATCCACAAGTGAACAAGGATTTAATAGAACGTGGGGTACAATTTCTTCAGGACACTTATGGCAAACAAATTATACCATTCAATTCCCTGCAGCCCGATGATGTTGTCATCATCCCGGCCTTCGGCACCACGCTGGAAATAGAAGCTTTATTAAAAGCAAAAGGAATTGCCATTGAAAAATACAATACTACCTGCCCGTTCGTAGAAAAAGTCTGGAACAGGAGTGAACAAATTGCCGCCAAAGGATATAGCATTGTGGTTCATGGAAAACCCAAGCATGAAGAAACAAGGGCGACCTTTTCACATGCATCTGCCAATACGCCCACTGTAATTGTAAACGACATGGCCGAAACCATAGAATTGGCCAAATTCATGACAGGTGAAAATAAACCGGAAGATTTCTATACCGTTTTTAAAGGCAAATATTCCGAAGGATTCAATGTAGAGAAAGACTTGCAGAAAATTGGAGTGGTTAACCAGACAACCCAGCTGGCTACTGATACCCAGGCAATTTCTGATTACTTAAAATCAGTGCTGATTCAACACTACCAATTAACCAGCGAAACCATCGCCAATCATTTTGCAGATACCAGGGATACATTGTGTTATGCCACCAACGATAACCAGTCTGCTGTAAAAGGAATGCTGGATACCAAAGCGGATTTAGCCATCGTAATCGGAGGACACAATAGCAGCAATAGTTCTCATCTGGTAGAACTTTGTGAAGCCCAATATCCTACTTTCTTTATTGATGGTCCGGATAAACTGATTGACAAGGAAAATATACTTCACTGCAATTGGCAAACAAAAGAATTTAGCCATATTAAGGATTACCTTCCCAAAAAGGAAACCATTAATATTGTTATGACCAGCGGCGCAAGCTGTCCTGATGCAGTGGTAGAAGCAGTAATCAGAAAACTGGGAATGTTTTATGGTGTTGAACTAAAAGATGCAGTAGATTAGTTCACAAAATTCCACCAAATACCAATTCTGTTCCAGACTCCCTGTGCGGGATATTGATCGGACAGCAAATTTACTTTGGAAAACAGGGTATTCAGGTTTTCAAAACGGATAAACCCTTTAAAGCTTTTTATTCTGAAGTGGAGAAAAGCATGCATATCGGGCCTGTTGGTAAAAGTCTGGCTGTTCTGATAGAAAAACTGACCTAAGAGTGGGCTGTATCCATCTGCTTTAAAAGGAGTATTATACCTGATTTCCAAACCGGTAGACAGGAATAAATTGGTATAGAAATTACCTTCAAATGCCAGTCTGTTTCTTGTTAGAATCAATGGCAAATTAACCGGTGCTGTACCCACTGTTTTTTGTGCATGTATTTCCGTATACCAATTCAAATTTTTAGCTAGTTTAAACTTCTTAAACACTCCCAGCTGAATTACGTTAAATAGCGTTGCTTCCTGTTTGGCTGCAAAAAAACTATCAAAGTACAGGTAATTGCTTACCAAACTGTACTCTGCAGATACCCTGAATTCTTTTGCCGGATTTTCATATACTCCAAAAAACTTTACAATATTCTCCTTGTTGAAACCAGTTCTGTTTTGAACAGGAAACATACTCTGTGCATTAAAAATAAAGGAAGGCGTTCGATTCACATTGTGCAACCCAATATTCAAATACCCGATTTTTTTTCCAAGCAATCGCTTCATACTCACCAATGCACTGTAATCTCCGGCATTATATCCGTTCAGATACAACTCCCCTTTTGCTTCCAGATCCCAAACCTGATTTTTGGTTCTGTTCCGGTATTCACCAATGGCGTAAATATTATTCAGTTTGACTGAATTGAGGGTATCAAAATTTCCACTGATCTGCTGAAGTGCAATCGCTGCTTTTAAAAATTGACTTTGATTGGATTTATCCGGAAAACTGATTAAGGCAAATTCATTCGTAAGTATCTTCCAGCTATCCTTAAATTGAAAATACTGGCCATTACGGGTTCTGTAATTAAAGTAATTGAGATACCGCAAGGAATCCACATTGTTGTCAAAAAAATGACCAAGTTGTTGCTGATATTTTAACGTATGCTCAATTCTGAAACGGGGATAGAAAATTTTGTAGGTTGCTGTATCGGTTACCAAAGAATCTTTTTTACCTAGATCATAATGATGACGAATCAAGAGCATATTATCCCTTTGCAAATGCCCGGTACTAACATTGGTATTAAATGGATTTCGGATGGCAGCTCCTGATCTCCCCAATCTTGTCTCTAATTCGTAAGGGTCATTCAATGCCAGGCTATCTAGTTTTTTAACATCTACCAGACCTCCGTTTTCAGAAACAGATGACTTATTAGAAATATAGAGAAAGAAAATCTCGTATTGCCTGTTATTAGACTGATAATGAGAAGTAAACCTGAAATTATTATGACTGGCATTCTGGTTTTTCAACCCAC
>CALEST010000253.1 GCA_937907555.1 uncultured Sediminibacterium sp. | reverse complement strand
CGCATATACAATCAGATTAACAATTGCCAGAAACTGTGCGTTCAGCAAAATATAATGCCCTGAAATGGCAAAGAATACCACAATTAACCAAAGTACACTGTGCACCGGATTCTTACTTACCAGTACCATGATGGCACTGAATATGGCCAGCGCACTCAATAAAAAAAACAAAATTTGTAAAGTATCCATCTGTTTAATTGTATTATAACCTTGCAAATAATTATACTCTCGCTGCACCTTTTGCTGCTGCGTATTCTTCAGGAGCTTTGTTCTTATCCGGAATTAATAAATCGTCTTTTCCGTAGATAAAGCCTTTTCTGGTAAAATTCGCAGGCGCAAAAGTTTCGCTTAAATAAATGGCATCTTTAGGACAAGCTTCCTCACACAATCCACAGAATATGCAACGCAGCATGTTGATTTCATATTTAGCTGCATACTTCTCTTCCCGGTATTTGTTTTCTTCTCCTGGCATTCTTTCTGCTGCTTCCATAGTAATGGCTTCAGCAGGACAGGCCACAGCACATAAGCCACAAGCTGTACAACGCTCTCTTCCTTCTTCATCTCTGTTTAAAACGTGCAGGCCTCTGAATACAGGACTGAACTCACGCTTCTGTTCAGGATATTGAATAGTAGGCTGTTTCTTGAAAATATGGCTGAATGTAATGGCCATACCCTTAAATATATTGGGCAAGTAGATGCGCTCCATGAAGCTCATCGGCTCCCTGCTTACTGGTTTTACTCTGTTTGTTAAAGCTTGCATGTAATCTTTTATATAAAAGGTTCACAAATGTAAATGTTTGTTCTATCCCTGCTGCCACAAAATCACTGCACCTGTTGCCAACATATTCAACAATGCAAGTGGTATTAATTTTTTCCAACCCAGGTTCATCAACTGGTCGTATCTGAATCTTGGAATCGTCCAGCGAATCCACATGAACAGGAATAAGAAAATCACAATCTTGGTAAGCAAAGACAACACACCCAAAATCGCCGCAATATTCGGTGCCAGTGTAGATTCATCCAGGAATGGAATATCGTAACCACCAAAATACAAGCTGGCCATTACTGCACTGCTCATAATCATGTTCACATATTCAGCAAATAGATAAAACCCAAGTTTCATGGAAGAATACTCCTGATGGTATCCCATGTTTAATTCGTTCTCTGCTTCCGGCAAATCAAAAGGTGTTCTGTTACATTCTGCCATGGCACAAATGAAGAACAATAAGAAGCCCAATGGCTGATATACAATATTCCACCATGCACCCGGTGCCATTTGCTGGTCTACAATTGTTTTTAAACTCAATGATCCGGAAAGCATTAACACGGCAATCAAAGACAATCCCATGGCGAGTTCATAACTGATTGCCTGAGAAGCACCACGCAAGGCAGCCATCAAAGAGAACTTGTTATTGGATGCCCAGCCGCCAATCATGATACCATATACCCCCATACTCACAACACCAAATACATATAGAATTCCAATATTGATATCGGCAATCTGCAAATCAATTTTTCTTCCGAACAACTCTACTGAACTACTCCAGGGAATAACAGCGCAGGTCATTAAAGCTGCTGTCATTGCCATAGCCGGTCCTAAAATAAACAGGGCTTTGTTGGCTGAATTCGGAATAATTTCTTCCTTCATAATCAACTTCAAACCATCCGCCAAAGGTTGTAATAAACCCATTGGACCCGCACGGTTCGGACCTGGTCTGTCTTGCAAAACCGCCGCTACTTTACGTTCAGAAAACGTAGTATAAAGGGCAATGCCCAGGCTGGCGAAAACAATAATCGCAATCAGGATTAGCTTCTCCAGCATTAATATCCAATCTAAGGCCAATAGTGTCATGCTTCTGGTTTATTAGTCTTTATTCGATGTAAAGTCAGTTGAATGTGCAGGTCTGTCTAATTTGCTCAAGGTAATTTCAGGCTTGTTCACTTCGCTTACGCTATGAATATCCATGAGCAACTTAGGCTGACGACCAGCATGAACTGCTTCAAAAGTTTCTGTTGGTTTATGTGTTCCCACAGAGCCTGCATAGTGACCCTGAGAAATAACTGAGTGACGGTCAATCAGTCTGGGTCCTTCAATTACCCAGTCACTGGTTTGTTTCTTGTCGAATCTGCAGGTATTACAAATCCAGTCTTCCACTTCACCCCACTGATCTTTGCGTGCAGTAACTCTGAACACTTCGTCTCCTCTGTTCCATAGCGTTACTTTACCGCTACAGGTTGGACAATCTCTGTGAGCGTCCATTGGTTTTAAGAACCATACCCTGTTTTTGAAACGGAATGTTTTATCGGTTAAAGCACCCACCGGACAAACATCAATTACGTTTCCAATAAATTCGTTGTCTAAATTCTTCTCAATGTAAGTAGCAATTTCTGCATGATCTCCTCTGTCTAATACACCGTGCTCTCTTTTTCCTGTTAACTGATCAGCAGTAAATACACAACGGTAGCATAGAATGCAACGCGTCATATGCAACTGAATCTTATCTCCTAAATCGTGCTTCTTGAATGTTCTTCGCTGGAACTCATAACGGGTACCCGCTTTACCGTGCTCATAGCTAAGGTCCTGTAAATGACATTCTCCTGCCTGATCGCATACCGGACAATCCAATGGGTGATTGATTAGTAAAAATTCCACTACACCACTGCGGGCATCCATTACGCGGTCACTCGTAATATTTTTAACTTCCATTCCATCCATTACAGTAGTACGACAGCTGGCCACCAGTTTAGGCATCGGTCTTGGATCTTTCTCAGATCCTTTGCTAACTTCTACCAAACAGGTTCTGCACTTTCCACCACTGCCTTCCAGTTTGCTGTAATAACACATGGCAGGGGGAGCAACATCGCCGCCAATCTTACGCGCCGCATTCAGGATCGTAGTACCCGCAGGTACTTCTACCGTGATATTGTCGATGGTTACTTTAAATAATGGTTGTTCAGACATAACTTAATTAAGCTGGTACATGAATAGGATCTGCATAATGCGCCAATCCATAATTTCTTTTTTGTGCTTCTTCAGGATGATTCACATGCCATTCAAATTCATCTCTGAAATGTCTAATGGCAGCTGCAACCGGCCATGCCGCAGCATCTCCCAGAGGACAGATGGTATTTCCTTCAATCTTGCGCTGAATATCCCACAACAAATCAATATCACTCATCTTACCTTTTCCGGTATCAATGTTCTTCAAAATCTTTTCCATCCAGCCAGTTCCTTCACGGCAAGGTGAACACTGTCCGCAACTTTCGTGGCGATAGAAACGGGCCAATGTGTAAGTGTTTTTTACAATACACTGGTCTTCGTCCAGTACAATGAACCCACCGGATCCCATCATGGAACCCGTTGCAAAACCGCCATCGCTTAAACTTTCATAGTTCATGTAGCGGGTTTCGCCCTTGGCTGTTTTCAATAAAAGATTGGCAGGTAAAATAGGAACAGAAGATCCGCCTGGTATGCAGGCTTTCAATCTTTTTCCGTTGGCAATACCACCACAATATTCATCTGAATAAATAAACTCTTCAACAGAAATGGTCATATCAATTTCATATACACCAGGCTTATTGATATTACCGCAGGCAGAAATCAGTTTGGTTCCGGTAGAACGGCCCACCCCGATTTTTGCGTATTCATCTCCACCCATATTTATGATTGGAACCACTGCTGCCAGGGTTTCTACGTTGTTAACCACGGTTGGTCTTCTCCACAAACCTTCAATAGCAGGGAACGGAGGTTTAATTCTTGGATTTCCTCTCTTTCCTTCCAGTGATTCAATCAAGGCAGTTTCTTCTCCGCAGATATAAGCACCTGCTCCTCTTTGCACATAAATATTACAATCGAATCCAGTGCCCAGAATATTCTTACCTAAGAATCCATTGGCTTTGGCTTCTTCAATTGCCTGTTCCAGAATATCTACAATCCATGCGTATTCCCCACGGATATAAATGTAAGTGTCGTTGCTTCCCAATGCAAAGGATGAAACAATCAATCCTTCAATCAGCAAGTGAGGAATAAACTCCATTAAATAACGGTCTTTGAAAGTTCCCGGCTCACTTTCGTCTGCATTACAAACCAGGTGTCTGGGCACTCCTTCCGGCTTGGCAATAAAGCTCCATTTCATTCCCGCAGGGAAACCAGCACCACCTCTTCCACGAAGTCCGCTTTTCTTTACTTCTTCCACAATGGATGCAGGATCCATTTGCTTCAAAGCTTTTTCCACCGCACGATATCCTCCTTCTTTCCTATAGGTTTCAATGTAACGGATACCCGGCACATGCGCTTTCTCTAATAATAATTTTACACCCATATCTTAATTATTTGCGGCAGCATTTTTTCTGCATTCATCAATAATGGCGTCCACTCTTTCTTTGGTCAGATGCTCCTTATAATGTTTTCCCATTTGCATCATTGGCGCATAACCACAGGCACCTAAACACTCTACCGTTTTTAAGGTAAACATGCCATCTGCTGTAGTTTCCCCTGGTTTAATTCCCAGTTTGGTTCCAATATATTCAATGATATCGTCGCATCCATTTACCATACAAGGACCTGTCTGGCAAACTTCAAACATGTATTTACCAACAGGTTTTAAATTATACATGCTATAGAAAGTAGCCACTTCATACACTTCAATTGGCGTTATATTCAATAGCTCTGCTACATAATCCATGGTTTCCGCACTCAGCCATCCACCAAAGCTGTCCTGTGCCAAATGCAGTACAGGCAATAGAGCACTTTTCTGCTTTCCTTCCGGATAACGAGCCACCAGGCGGCTAAACTCTTTCAGTTGTTCATCATTAAACTTAGTCATAGCTTCTTTTATTAAGCATCCAATTCACCTGCAATCAGGTTTAAACTACTCATGGTTAAAATGGCATCAGACAACATGCTGTCTTTTACCAACTCAGGATAAGCCTGATAGTAAATAAAGCAAGGTCTGCGGAAATGCAGTCTGAATGGGGTTCTTCCTCCATCACTGATTAAATAAAATCCAAGCTCTCCGTTTCCTCCTTCTACTGCATGGTATACTTCACCTTTTGGCATATCTACTTCACCCATGATGATTTTGAAATGCCAGATTAAGGCTTCCATTTTGGTGTACACATCTTCTTTCTTAGGAAGATAATATTCTGGTACATCTGCATGATACACTTCGGATTCTGTTCCCTTGAATTCCTGAATTTTATTGTAAGCCTGTTGAATAATGCGCATGCTTTGCCACATTTCTGCATTTCTCACCAGGAAGCGATCGTAGTTGTCGCCTGTTTTTCCCACCGGAATATCAAATTCAAAATCCTGATAGCTACTGTAAGGAGTATGTACACGTACATCGTAATCTACACCAGCAGCTCTTAGGTTTGGACCTGTAAAACCATAATTCAATGCACGTTCTGCACTGATAGGACCGCCACCAATGGTACGCTCCATGAAGATTCTGTTTCTGGTTAACAGGCTTTCCAGTTCTCCTAAAGCAACCGGATATTCTTTTAAGAATTTCTCGAGTTTCGTAAACGCTGTATTTGAGAAATTCCTTTCAAAACCGCCAATACGCCCAATATTAGTAGTA
>CALEST010000252.1 GCA_937907555.1 uncultured Sediminibacterium sp. | reverse complement strand
TACTGGCGTAGTTTGACCTGATTCAATATCCGTATAATGGAATCTTCTCATATCGGTCCAAGTTTCCTGAATACCATGACCATATAAAGCAATATACTTTTGTAACATGATATGTGAAAGGGTTAAATCACTGGCTGCAGGTACTACAATAGGATTGGCCAAATAATTATCTCTGTCCGCAACAGTAATTGCTCTGGCCGATGGAACTGCTGAGCCATAATCGTTGATCAGCATGTCAAAATTCAAACGAATACCATCTGTATATGCAGCTAATGCAGCCGCTTTGTTTCCTTTTCTGTACTGGGCTTCTGCAATCATGAATTTAATTTCGCTGGCAGTAATAATTGGGAAAGGAGAACCATTCTTGAAAATATATCTACACTCCGCATCTGAAGTAGGTGCAGCGGTACTTGCAAATGCACTACCCCAAAAGTTAGCGGGTTGGTCATTCACAGCCAAGCCACTAGTACCACCGTTCGGACGTATTCCTCTATAATTTCCATTGGGGTTTTCTCTGATTATATAAGCAGCTCTAGGGTCAACCGCACCTGGAAAACGAGAATTCAAGCCAGTCATTAAATTGGCTATGTATTCGGTTTGTCTCATGGTTCCAACGTTGTTCCTTACCGGCCCATAGAAATTCGAGGTACCAGTAATTCCCGTGTTGGCAAAACGCATTACCGCATTGTCTGCATTGGTATTCATCGCCAGGTTGGCATAGAAAATAACCGAGTCGGCATTATAGGATGTTTTATTGCTTAAATGGTGGAAAGATCTCGCCATTACTGCGTATACAAATTTCTTCCACTTGTTCACATCTCCGTTAAAGAAATAAGCATCCCCCTTGGCTAGGTTGGCAGGACTGGCGCTATCGCCGGTATTGTTTAAATAAGTAATGGCAGTTCTGCATATTTGACGAACCGTGTCGTATACCAATGACTGTTCATCGTATTTAAATACCAATTGATCGGCTTTAAAAGCTTCACGAACAATGATATCGCCATACATTTCTGCAGTTGTTAACCAACTCCAAGCTGAAATGGCTTGGCCTACACCAACATAGTCCCATTTCTTTTCTTGGGCTGCCCATTCCATCATACGTTTCAGATTCTGTCCCATACCGTAATAATGCATGGCCCAAATTGAACCCATTAAATCACTGGCACCAGTTGCACCACCCATTTGATCAAACTGGTTACCAGAAGTATTGGTTGCCCAAAACTGAACATAACGTCCAACGTTTAAACCATCGTTTTGCGTACCATATGCAGAACCCGCTGCTGCAGAGCTACCGCCCATATTACTGATGATACCAGGCAATAAAGTTTCAACTGGTACCCTAACCCCAGCATTTGGATTGGGGAATGCCTCGTCTAATTTTTTCTGACAAGAAGCCATAATTACACCTGCAAAAGCAAGTGTAAGGATGGATTTAATATTAATCATTGATTTTTTCATGTTAGCTGTTTTTCAAGTTAGAAACCGACTCTTACACCAAAGTTGACACTGATAGGTGTTGCCAAAGTACCATAGTCGAAACCAAAAGCACCTACCCCTCTGGTAGCGGCAGTATTACCGCTTACTTGAGGATCTGCACCCATATAGTTGGTGATTAAGAATAAGTCGTTACCGGTGATAAAGATGCTGGCAGATTTAACACCATTTAGGTTTCTCAAAGCACGATCAGTTAAAGAGTAACTTAAAGTGATATCACGCATTCTCAACCAGTTTACATTCTTTTGAATAAATGCTTCTTCAGGCATATTGGATGCAGTATAATAAGCATCGTTATAACCAGGAATCACAGAAATGGTGTTTCTGGTTGGAGTTGCTGTATTTGCAAATCCATCGTTTAAGACACCATCAATTACGCGTGGTACAAAACGATCGGCAGTTCTATTGCTTCTGCCAATTCCAGTTAAGAACATCTCATTTGCATTGAAAATATCTCCACCAATTTTAAGATCCCATAAGAAACTCAAACGCCAGTTTTTGTAACGCAATGAGTTTTGGATACCTAATGTAAATGCAGGGTTTCTGTCACCTCTTAATTTAAATAAGCCATCTGAAATTGGTAAACCATTAGAAGGATTGATTAGGATTTGACCAGCATTGTTTCTGGCATAACCCCAAGATGCAATACCTGTGGTTGGGCTACCAATACCCAATACACTCGCACGAGCGTTACCAAATAACCAAGTATCAGAAATATAAAATTCAGAGACATTTGGAGGGAAAGCAACAACAGCATTC
>CALEST010000251.1 GCA_937907555.1 uncultured Sediminibacterium sp. | reverse complement strand
ACAATGCGACGCATAGGATGATTTTTGTTCTTAACAAATCTAAGGGGATAAGGTTGATTGAACTAAATTGGTTTGCCCCTGTTATCTTTGTGTAAAATTACCATCATGGGCATCTGGAATCAAATTCAACAATACTTATTTATCAAGAAAGCAGACCCTGACGCTCCCAAGTCTCAGTGGATGAAATATATGCACGGCATGAACCGTGTTTCATTGGTTATGTTTTTACTGGCGGTGATTTTCATTCTGGTGAAGCAGGTAATTATACCCATGTTCCGCTAAATTTTATTTAGCCCAATACTGAAAACAGATTATTTCTTTTGCAGGAATTCCGAAATTAAACTGGCTGCATTCTTTGATGCATGACCTCCTCCAGCCAATTTGTTGTATAGTTCTTGATACTCCGATTTTAGATCACTGATTTTTTGGGGATTGCTGGCGATCAATTGCAACTCCCTAACCAGGTTAACAGTATTTAGCTCATCCTGAATCAATTCCTTTACAATCTCTTTGTCCATGATTAAATTCACCAGTGAGATGAATTTAATTTTGACCAATCGCTTTGCAATCTGATAGCTGATGGCACTTCCCTTGTAACAAACAATTTCCGGTACCCCAAACAAAGCCGTTTCAAGTGTGGCAGTGCCGCTGGTAACCAATGCAGCAGTGGCCTGTGATAACAAAAGGTAGGTACTGTCTTTTACCACTTTTACATTTTGCTGCCCTTCTAAGAAAGGTTCATAAAATGCATCATCCTGGCCTGGTGCCTGCGCTACCACAAATTCATATTGTGGAAACTTATCTGCAACACTCAACATGATAGGAAGTTTTTTGGCAATTTCCTGTTTGCGGCTTCCGGGCAATAAAGCGATAATTGGTTGTATTGATGACTGATGGGCCGATTTGTATTTTTCAATGACTTCAATGAGTGGATGACCAACATAATCCACATCCCAATTCCACTGATTCTTGAAATAATCTTTTTCAAAAGGTAAAATGCAAAGCATCAGATCGATGCAGGTTTTCATTTTTTTAACCCTGTTGGCCTTCCAGGCCCAAACCTGTGGTGCTATATAATACACCACTTTGAAGCCCTGTTTCTTAGCCCATTCGGCAATTCTTAAATTAAATCCAGGATAATCAATTAAGATTAATACATCGGGTTGATAGCTGATTATATCTTCTTTGCAGAATTTAAGATTGCCCAGAATCGTAGGCAGGTTCATGATTACTTCAGTAAAACCCATGAAAGCCAGGTCTCTGTAATGCTTTACCAGATGGGCTCCTGCAGCCTGCATCAGGTCTCCTCCCCAGCATCGGATATGGGCAGACGGGTCTGAAAGTTGTAACTGTTTAATCAGATTACTACCGTGCAAATCCCCACTGGCTTCTCCTGCGATTACATAGTATTTCATGGCGATAAACTAAAAAAATAGTTAAATAACTAAAAATTTAGTTGTTAAACTAAAAATTTAGTTATAAGTTTACTCCTGTAAATGTACATCATGAAACCATTAACCAAAGCAGAAGAGCAAATAATGCAAACGATCTGGAAGCTGGAAACCGCTTTCCTGAAAGACATTATTGAAGCACAACCCGATCCAAAGCCTCATAGCAATACCATTGCCACGATTGTAAAAATTTTAGTGGACAAGGGATTTGTAGGGGTTAATCAAATTGGAAGAGTACATCAATATTTTCCAATTGTTACCAAAGAGGAATATTCTTCCAGTACCATTCGAAATTTAGTGGAAGGGTATTTTGAGGGGTCTTTCGCCGATGCTGTTTCCTTTATGGTAAAACAAAAAGACATCAGTGTAAAAGAGCTAGAGTTGTTATTGCAGGAAATGAAAAAATCTAAAAAATAATTTTATGCAAACCACCATTTATTATTTTCTACAGGTAGTTTTTTGTTCTGCCATTATGATGGGATATTACTGGCTTGTGTTGCGTGATAATAAGTTTCATCAATACAACCGATTCTATTTGTTGGCGATTGCTGTGCTTTCCTGGCTGGTTCCTTTGATTAAAATTCAGTGGAGCGATAACAATTATGCAGGCGACGCTCAAATATATTATCTGCTTTCAGCAGTAGCCACCAACAATACCGAACTGGAAACCAGTTTCAGTCAGCATTGGTATTCCATTACCTGGCAGAGGGGATTACAACTGCTGTATATTGGAGGAGCCCTTCTTTTATTCATTAGTCTGATGGTGTCACTGATTCGCATTTTTCAGCTACTAAAGCGGAGTAGTGCTAAAAAAATGGGTACAATCAATTTAATCATGACCAATGCAAAAGGAACGCCCTATTCTTTCTTCCGTTTTATATTCTGGAATGAAGCCATTGATTTAAGCAGTTCAACCGGTCAGCAAATTTTGCAACATGAAATTACCCACGTAAAAGAAAAGCACTCTTTTGATAAACTGCTGATGCAATGTGTTTTGATTGCAGGCTGGATGAATCCTATTTTCTGGTGGATTCAAAAAGAGCTACATATGATTCATGAGTTCATTGCAGATAAAAAATCTGTTGAGAGTGGAGACACTGCATCGTTGGCACATATGTTATTGACTGCTGCCTATCCTCAACAAACCTTCAAGTTAACCAACCCCTTCTTTTTTTCACCTATCAAAAGACGTATTGCCATGTTAAGTAAATCCAACACAAGATTCAGCTACCTAAGAAGACTAATTGTATTGCCCTTATTGGCCATTATTGTGGTATTGGTGGCTTTCAGAAATGCACCTCCCACAGAACCCATATCAGTTGAAACAGTTGTAAAAACCATTTATAAAGATGTTGCCGGTAGCCCTGTTGCGGCCATCTCACCCATGGCTGTTAATTTGAAAAACGATTACACCATTGTCATCAATGCAGGACATGGTGGGGCAGATAAAGGTAGTGTTGGGGTTGATGGTAAATCAGTTGAATCTCAATTGACACTTGAACTGGCCAAAACCATCCAATCTCTGAACCAGAATAGTCGTTTGAATCTGGTTTTAACAAGAACAGAAGATGAAACACAGTCTGTAATGGAAATTACTCAAAAAGCCAATAAATCAAACCCGGATTTGTTTTTGTCACTGCATTATAATGCAGCCAAGAATGCAAACCTTTCCGGAACCGAAATTTATATTGCCAGTCCGGGTAAAACCGATCGTTACAATAGTCATTTACAGTTTGCCAACCAGGTGGCCAATCAAGTGGATGATTTGAGTTTGCCTTTTAATGGAATCAAGAGCAGGAAAGATGGGATATACGTGTTGCAAAACATCAGTTGCCCCAGCATTCTAATTGAAGCAGGGTATATGAGTAATCCAAAGGATTTGAGTGCAATTACTTCCTCCAGTTTCAGAGAGTCATTGGCAGTTGCCATTTTGAATGGTGTTCAGAAATATCTGGCGAACAAGGAGAATAATGTAATGCCGGCTGTATCAAAACAAAACGATGATTTTAAGAAATCCGAAGAAGATACGGTTAAACTGCTAGTTAAGAAAATTAATTCTGAGACAGGTAAAATGTCTTTTGACTCTGTAAGTTCATTTACTTTTAGTAAAAGTGATGAAGGTATGGGCAGTAACTTAAAATTATTTACAAAAAACGGACAAAAGCCGCTTGTTATATTAAATGGAAAACAAGTCGAATATGAAAGTTTGAATGAAATGAATCCCAATCAAATTGTATCAATTAATGTGCTTAAAAGCGAGACAGCTACTTCAAAATACGGGACTGATGGGGCAAATGGTGTTTTAGAAATAGTAACTAAAGATGCTAATAATAAAAATATTAATCCGTTAGATGAAGAAGATAAAAATGATCGGTCTGGAATAAAATCATTTATGCGCCGCAATAAAGAGGTCTCAAATGTTTCATGGAATCATCAATTTAAAACTATGGACATCAAGCTAAAGGATGGGACACAAGAAAAATATATGCTCAATAATGTAGCAAGTATGAAAAGGGCTGAAGAGAAATATGGTAAGCTTCCAATTCCTGCGCCACCACCCCCAGTTACTTTAGCTCCAGCTAAGTTGGAT
>CALEST010000250.1 GCA_937907555.1 uncultured Sediminibacterium sp. | reverse complement strand
GGAACACGAGCTGCCATTTACATTGCGGAGCAATCACTGGAGGACAGAAAAGTAAGTCTGAAACAGGTTGCGGAAGCGATCGATTCTCCTGAGGCCTATACTTCAAAAATACTTCAGCTTTTATCACATAACCAACTTATAATTTCTGAGAAAGGTCCTGCAGGGGGCTATTACATGGATAAAATAAAACTTGAAAGGGTAACACTTAGCAAAATAGTATTTGCCATTGATGGCGACAACGTATATAAAGGTTGTGGGTTAGGATTGCAGAAGTGCAATGAAAAAGTGCCATGCCCTGTTCACTTTCAATTTAAAATAATACGAGACCAACTTAAAGAAATGCTCGAAACCACCACCCTAATGGATTTGGCGTTGGGCATGAAAGAAGGTTTATCAGTTTTGAAGCGATAAAAAAAATTTAACCTGTTAGTGGACATAATTATCCATTAATATTCAGAATATGGAAAACAATACGCTGTTAAGTGAGACCGGGATAATCATTACGCTTGTATTGATAATCATTCCGGTAATTACCGCTTTGTTGATTGTCATTTACAAAATCTACGGTATAGTTAATGGCCTTGTACGGAAAAGGGAATTGGAGAAATTCAATGAATATTTTAAAGGATTAAGTCAGGAAGAAGTTAAGCAATTGGAGCAAAGAAAAAGAGAACTTGAATTTGCTCTGTCAAATAATGAATTAGCTGGAAACATAAAAATTTCCGATAGCAGGGGTTTAATAGCCAGTATTAATAGTGCAGAAGAACTTCGTTTTGTAGAAAAAAAGAAAAAAAGTCAGCCTCGTCCTTATATAGAACCTAAATTGAGCAGGCTCATATTGTGGTATCTGGGATGTGCAGTGTTTTGGCTTATATTCGGTACTACTGTTGGCGAGTACGTGGGTATCAAATTTGTAGCACCTGATGTGGATCATATCAGTTGGTTGAGTTTTGGCCGACTAAGGCCGGTACATACCAATGCCGTTTTCTGGGGCTGGGCTTCCATGGCCATGATGGGTCTCGCTTATTATGTGGTACCACGAATAAGCAATGCACCGTTGGCAAGTATCAAAACAGGCTTTTACTCTCTGGTTCTAATCAATATTTCTGTCATACTGGGCAGTATTACCTTGATGGCCGGCATTAACAATGGCGGGGGAGAGTATCGCGAATACATTTGGCCGGTAATGGCTTTATTCGGAATTGGAATTATCCTTTCCATTTGGAATTTCATAAAAACAATTGCCCACAGAAGTAATAAAGAAATTTATGTTTCTAACTGGTACATCATTTCCGCCATGATGTTTCTATTGGTGATCGCTGTGGTAGCGTATTGGCCGGGCTGGCAAAACGGATTAGGCGAAACCATTGTGCAGGGTTATTACATGCATCAGGGTGTCGGTATGTGGTTCATGCTATTCAATCTTGGATTGATGTATTATTTCCTTCCACAGCAACTTAACAAACCCATCTACTCCTACAGCCTGGGGATACTTGCCTTTTGGGCGCAGATTCTTTTTTATACACTCATTGGAACCCATCATTTTATTTTCAGTGCTATACCTTGGTGGCTGCAAACAATTGCCATTGTAGGAAGTGCAGGCATGGTGATACCGGTGGTAGCGGGTACCACCAATTTCTTAATGACTTTTACTGGTTCGTGGCACAAGCTTTCAGGCAGCTACACACTTCCATTCTATTTGATTGGTATCAT
The DNA here is from genome assembly GCA_937907555.1 of uncultured Sediminibacterium sp. Lineage (GTDB taxonomy): Bacteria > Bacteroidota > Bacteroidia > Chitinophagales > Chitinophagaceae > Sediminibacterium. Next base: position 1,025 of record CALEST010000250.1, on the reverse strand, counting down.
CTTCTATTTTACAGGTTCGCTGCAGGGAACCGCTGAAGCATTTCGGTTTACCAACTTGATCTGGCATTTTACTGATTTCACCGTAGCCCATTCTCATCTCACCATGTACGGCATTATCACATTTATGCTGTGGGGATTTATCTACACACTGGTGCCCAGGCTAACAGGTAAAGAACCCTCGCAAATAATAGTAGGTGCCCATTTCTGGCTGGCATTAATTGGCCTGCTCTTCTACACATTTCCGCTCATGTATGGCGCTACGCTTAGGGGACTGATGTGGATGGAAGGAACAAAATCATTTATCGAAAGTGTGGAACTCATGGCTCCTTTTTGGCTGTGGCGCGCCATTGGTGGATCACTCATGTGGTTTTCTCACATTCTTTTTGCTTACAACTTCTATGTAATGGTGAAGAGCAAAGAGAAAACAGTTATACCTACTTCGCCAGCAGAAATTTTATTGGCAAAAGAAGAGTTGGAAAAACAAGCATTGACGAACTAGATACATGAAATGGAATTCTTTAACAATCACAAAAAATTATTCGGTACAGCCTTAGTGCTTTTTATCACATTGACAATTATAGTGGCCATACTGCCAGCTATCAACAATCAACAAAACAATGCACCACTTCCAAATGCAGTGAAGCTAAGCGAAGAAGCCTTCTTAGGCAAGCAGAGTTTTATTGCCAATGGTTGTGTGGCTTGCCATACTCAACAAGTGCGCAACGTGGATATGGATAAGGTATGGGGCAACCGACCGGGCATTGCAGCAGATTATGCAAGCGCCACACGCACAAGTTTGTGGATTAATACGGCAACCCTCATGGGCACTGAACGAACTGGACCAGATTTAACCAATGTAGGTGTTCGCCAGCCGAGTGTAGCCTGGAATTTATTGCATTTGTATCAACCTCGAACCGTTGTTGCACAATCCATTATGCCGGCTTATCCCTGGTTGTTTGAAACAAAAAAGGAACTGAATGAAGATGATGTGGAGGTAATCGTGCCAGATGAATTCAGGAAGGGAG
>CALEST010000249.1 GCA_937907555.1 uncultured Sediminibacterium sp. | reverse complement strand
TTACTCCATCCATAACGCCACCAATATAAATAGCACCTCTGTAGTATTTAACAGCAAAAGGTCTGAATGTGCTGTTGCCTGCAACAACAGGAAAAGCATTGTATGCTACAATCTGCGAAGCCAAAGTTGGGGCTGTTCCGTTTGCTCCAATTTCTACTCTCCATAATTTTCTGTCATTCAGATTAATCAGGTATAAGTAACGTCCATCATCTGAAATGGTCATGCCACCAATACCTTTTTTACCCACTTCAGTAAATGCTAAATCGTCGTAGTTAGCTAATCTGATGTCATTATCACCGGGATTGAAATTTCTACCTGTGATGTCTCCTGCATCAAAAGCAGGATTCACCGCTTTTAAATCGACAAATGTGGTGGTGTTAGATTTGTTGGTAGCAGACTTGGCATTGTTGGTAACATATATTCCATTCATGCCCAAAGAACCCATGGAAACATGGCGTTTTACAAATGCTGCATAGAAGAGTTTATTGGCCTGTCTGCTATAGGCTGTTGCCCAAACCGAACCTATTTGTCCCATATCTGCTAAAACATTGGCCGCAGCAACACCGTCATAATTAAAAGCATAGCTGGCATCGTTATTAGCTGCGTTAAACCAGTCTCCATTACTTATTCTGTTGTTTCCGTTCGTATAAGTAGGTACAATAATTCTTGCGTTTAAATTGTCTATATAGTCGCCGGGATAGTTAATTCCAAAATCTGCATTGGTTGCAGGTGCTGTTACAAATTGAACAGAAGTTTTATTGTTTGCACCAGACGCAGCAGGAAAATCTGCTGTATTCCATCCGCTGAATTCAAGTCTTACCTTGGTTGTTGCAGGTATAGTACCTGCTGAAAAACTGTAGATGCCATTTGAACCTGATGTAGTAGTGCCTAATACGGAGCCGGTTTCATCATATGCTTTCACAGTGATTCCAGCAACTCCAGGCTCATTATAGGATGCTGTGTTGTTCTTAACACCATTAGAGTTGAAATCTCTGTAAACAACACCACTAACCTGAGCATTCAATGATTGCAACAAACTCAGTGAAAAAAAAGCGGTGATAACCCATCCCATCATTCCCTGGGAAGGCGTTGCTTTTTTGGTTGGTTCAGCTGTGTAAAAACGACTCATAAAACAGATATTTAGAAATAAGGTAAAATCTCGGATTAAATATTAAACTAAAGGTAGATACAATGCTGGTTTTTTTGCTAAAAATGCCCTAAAGTCAAGGCTTTTGGGCGAAAAATACCAACCGATTTGTAGGAAATTATCCCGCTGGAATATAAAAAAATGGTCATATTTCAAGGGAAGGGTATTTTACAAACCAGATAGGGTGTATTTTTAAAGTTGAAAAAAACGGTGTTTGTTGTATAATAAAATTTTATTTACCCTGCTTTTTGTCTGGACTACTTTAGGGCCAGTTTGCCTTTATGCGCAACGCGAAATAAAACCTTGTCAGCAAGAGCCTGCATTTATCAGAACCCTGGGTTTTGATCCGCTTTGGACCGGCTTGAGTACTTCTGAAAAAAAATTGATTGGAATTAGTTTAGTTGTGTTTGAGAAAAAAAACGGCGAAACTGCACCCAATCCGCAAACGCCTAAACAGGAAATATATCAGCATCCCAGTTGGAGAGAAGCTGGTTATCTTTCTACCATCACATTTGACAGGCAGGGAAATGTATATGCCATACCGGCACCATTAATTTCCATGTTGTACAATAAAACAGAAAAGCTAAATACGGTTTATCAGATTAATGCAAATACAGGTGAAATGAGCGAATGGATGTCATTGCCTTTTTACGGGAAACCTGGTATCACCAATCCTTTTGGCTTATTGGGAATTAGCTATGATTGTTTGCAGCAAACAATGGCCGTTGGATCAGTTGCAGGATCGGACCGATACAATGAAAGAGGCGTAATTTATTTGCTGGATGTGGAATCAAAAAAAATCACGGATACGCTGCGGAATTCAGACGTTATGGGACTTGCTTTTGCCTTGGATGAAAAGGGGAATAAGCGATTGTATTTTGGAAAAACCAGAACTGGTGAAAT
>CALEST010000248.1 GCA_937907555.1 uncultured Sediminibacterium sp. | reverse complement strand
ATTACCGGCCTTGTATTAATTATTACAGGAATTATTTCATTTTTTATTAATTGATTCTATATGGCACACAATCACGATGACATAAAAAATGCAGCACAATACAGATGTTGCGATACAGACGAGAAGACAAATACAACAAAAGTTGTTCCATTGCATTCAACCGGTGATGGCCATGATCACGGAAATGAGGATAAAGATGAACAAGGATGGAAAACCCATCGGGATTTACTTTTGGCATTATTTATACTTGTCATTCTGCTGGTATTGGAATACGGGTTTAAAGTTAATCTGCCTAAACTTCCATTATTGATAATAAACCTGATTGCATATTTATTGGCAGGCCGAAATGTTTTAGACCTTGCTTTCAGAAAATCAAAACGGGGTGACATTTTCAACGAATTTGTTTTGATGAGCGTTGCAACTATCGGAGCATTTGTAATTGGTGAATATGAAGAAGGCGTAGCAGTAATGGTATTTTACCAGATCGGCGAATGGTTCCAGGATGCCGCTGTTAATAATGCAAAGAGAAGTATCAAAGCCCTGCTTGATGTAAGACCTGATGAAGTGACAGTGATCAGAAATGGTTCACTGGTCGTTGCAGATCCGTCCATTATTGAGTTGGGAGAGACTATTCAGGTGAAGCCCGGGGAGAAAGTGGCATTGGATGGCGAATTACTTTCTGAAAATGCTTCATTCAACACAGCCGCATTGACAGGAGAAAGCAAACCAGATACAAAATACAAAGGTGAAACCATTTTGGCAGGTATGGTTAACCTAAATACAGTTGCAGAAGTAAAGGTAAATGCCCTGTTTAAAGATAGCAAGCTGAGCAGGATTCTGGAAATGGTGCAGGATGCTACAGCAAGGAAATCACAAACACAACTTTTCATCAGCCGGTTTGCAAAAGTTTATACTCCTATTGTATTTTTCCTGGCTGTTGCTCTGTGTTTTGTCCCTTACTTCTTTGTTAATGATTATAATTTCCAAACATGGTTTTACAGAGCCCTGGTATTTCTTGTTATCAGTTGCCCTTGTGCATTAGTTGTGTCAATCCCCCTTGGGTATTTTGGCGGTATAGGTTTGGCATCAAGAAATGGCATTTTGTTTAAAGGAGGTAATTTCTTGGATGTGATGACTAAGATAAATGTGATTGTAATGGATAAGACCGGCACAATGACGAAGGGAGTTTTTAAAGTACAAAAAGTAGTACCCAATAGTATAGATAAAAAGGAATTAGTGAAATTAACTGCAGCCCTTGAAAAGAATTCTACGCATCCTATTGCAAAAGCTGTTACAGAGTATGCATGCGATATAACGAACAATTTAAAAGTCGAAGAGGTAGAAGAAATCCCAGGTCATGGATTAAAAGGAAAAGTTGATGGTAAAGAAATGCGGGCAGGAAATGTAAAGCTGCTGAAGAAATTCAATATTACTTATCCGGCGGAGATTGAAAATATAGTTGATACCATTGTTGTAGTAGCCATCAACAACCAGTATGCAGGGTATATCACTATGGGTGATGAAATTAAGGAAGATGCAATACAGGCTGTTAAAGACATGCACAGTCTTAACATCAGAACCGTCATGCTTTCAGGCGATAAACAATCAGTAGTAAATGAAGTAGCAAAGGCAGTTGGCATTGATGAAGCTTATGGTGATTTATTACCAGAAGGAAAAGTAGAGAAAGTCCAGCAATTAAAGAATGAAGGGAAACATATTGCCTTTGTTGGAGACGGGGTTAATGATGCTCCCGTTGTTGCTTTGGCTGATGCTGGTATTGCAATGGGTGGATTGGGAAGCGATGCCACTATTGAAACAGCAGATGTGGTTATTCAAAACGACCAGCCACATAAAATTGTATCTGCCATCAGGATTGGTAAAATCACAAGGAGCATTGTTTGGCAAAATATTATTCTGGCAATGACCGTAAAGGTCTTTGTACTGGCTTTAGGCGCTGGCGGAGTCGCCACGTTATGGGAAGCAGTCATTGCTGACGTTGGGGTGGCTTTGCTGGCTATATTAAATGCGGTGAGGATACAAAAAATAAAGGTTTAAAGGTATTTCTTAGCCTTATTTAAGTATTTGCTTAAAAAATGATTTTCTCCTATCTTCGCTTCATGAGTAACAATGAAACCTGTATCAGGCTATTTGCAGACCATGAGCAAATAAAAAATTGTAAAGACAAATTA
>CALEST010000247.1 GCA_937907555.1 uncultured Sediminibacterium sp. | reverse complement strand
TTCCAAAATTGGAACGGGTTTTTTTGTATAAACCCCTACTTGTTCCTAATTTCCGATCATGATAACGAATGATGAAATAGCCGCTCAGTTTAGTCTCCTAGCTAAGTTAATGGACATACATGGAGAGAATGCCTTTAAAGCCAAATCCTATGCTGCCGCGGCTTTTAGCATAGATAAATTACCAACACCACTGGCAGAAATGGATCGGAATGCTATTTTTTCTGTTAAAGGAATTGGAGAAAGTGCAGGTAAAAGAATACTGGAAATTTTAGATACCGGACAGTTTACTACGTTGAATGAAATGGTACAGAAAACGCCTCCGGGTATTCTGGAGATGCTAAGCATCAAAGGTATCGGACCCAAAAAAATTGCTACCATCTGGAAAGAACTGGAAATAGAAACCTTGGGGGAATTGCTATACGCCTGTAATGAAAACAGGCTGACTTTGTATAAAGGATTTGGTGAAAAAACACAGCAAAATATTAAGGAGGCTATTGAATTTTACATGGGTTCCATGGGGCGTTATTTATACCAGCAGGTAGAAGAACTTCAAATGGAATTGGAAAAAATACTTTGCCATTCGCTCCCCTACCAATTTGTCCAAACCGGAGAATTCAGAAGACAATTAGAAATAATTGACAGCATCGATTGGGTTACCAATGCCAAACCAGAAGCACTCAATTCCTTTTTGCAGGGCATAGGATTTAGTGTAGTCAATCAGAGTAATCTTACAATCAGTTACAGAAACGAAAAAAATATTCGACTTCAGTTCTGGCTGGCAAATGAAGAGAACATTCCCAATGTTCTATTTAAAACCAGCTGCAATGATCTATTTTTTAATGCCTGGTCAGCAACAATTGGGTGGGAGGATACTAAAATTTACGCTGGAGAAGAAAGCATTTTTGAAGAAGCGGGTTGTTCATTCATTCCTGCTTATATGAGAGAAGATTCGGAAATCATTGCACAGGCAAAGAAAAACAAAATTGCACCAGCCATTACCGAAAAAGATATCAAAGGGATTATTCATTCACATAGTACCTGGAGCGATGGAGGTAATACCATTCAGCAAATGGCTGAAGCTGCCATTAATGAAGGCCTGGAATACCTGGTTATTTCAGATCACTCTAAATCTGCTTTTTACGCAAATGGGTTAAGCATTGAAAGAGTTTTGCAGCAACACCAGGAAATTGAAAAACTGAATCAACAAATGGCTCCATTTAAAATATTCAAAAGCATAGAAAGCGATATTTTAAATGACGGAAGCTTAGATTATCCCGATGAAATTCTGGCGCAATTCGACTTAGTGATTGCATCGGTACACTCTAATTTAAAAATGAACGAAGAAAAAGCCAATGCCAGGGTAATCAAAGCCATTGAAAATAAATATACCAATATACTTGGCCACCCTACCGGAAGATTACTATTGAGCAGGGCCGGATATCCAATTGATCACGAAAAAATCATTGATGCCTGTGCAGCCAACGGTGTAGTAATTGAATTGAATGCACACCCCAGAAGACTAGATCTGGACTGGCGATGGATCAGGAGGGCTATTGAGAAAAATGTACTAATATCCATTAATCCCGATGCCCATACTATTGATGGTTTTAAAGATTGTAAATATGGAGTTCTGGTAGCTCAGAAAGCCGGATTAATCCCTTTGCAGAACCTAAGCAGTTATACCTTTTCGCAATTGGAATCATTTATACAGGCGCAAAAGCAGAAACTTTAAATATCTGCAATGGGAAATTCAATGGTAAAAACCGTTCCTACCCCATCTGTTGATTGATAGTTTATTTGTCCATTTGCCTGCTCTACAATGCCTTTACAGATAGCCAGTCCCAGACCGGTTCCTGCAGATTTGGTAGTAAAGTTGGGTCTGAACATATTGGGTTTCATGGAAGCGGGAATTCCTCCGGAAAAATCCTGTAATTCTATTACTAAACGATTTCCCTCATTTTTCAGCCTAATTTGAATCCGGGCATTCCCGGAAACCTCTTTTCCAGCTTCTATAGCATTCTGAATCAGATTCATGAACAAACGATTGATCTGAACTTTGTCGGATTCTATAGTAACAACCCTGGCTTGATTGTTCAGATCAATTATTACCGAATTATCTCCCTCGTACAAATGCTGAAAAGATTCCAGTATGGGTATGATGGAAAATTTTTCGAGCTTGACATTGCCAATATTGGCAAACTGTGAAAAGTCACCTGCAATTTTTGCCAGCTGATCTATTTGTTCAATCAATGTTCTTGCCAGTTTAAGACTTAATTCCTGTACGTTGGGGGCTCCCCTTTCCACTGCATTCTGCAAATATTGAATACTTAGTTTCATGGGAGTGAGTGGATTTTTAATCTCATGGGCTACCTGTCTGGCCATCTCTCTCCATGCTCCCTCCCTTTCGGTCTTGGCAAGTGTTTCCGCGCTTAGTTCGAGCTTTTTAACCATGTTGTTATACTCATTCACAAGGGCGCCAATTTCATCGTTTCTATACCATTCAATGGGTTGATTCTTTGCATCCAGACTCATTTTCTGCATAGTGGCTCCAATTAACCTGAGCGAAGAAGTAATCCGGTTGGTGATGAAAAAAGCAATGGCTCCTGCCAATAAAAATATAAAGGCATTTAAATTTATAAGGGTAGCCAGAAATCCGGAAATTTCCTGGTTAAGTTCCAATTGAGAATTTAAATAAGGAATATTTAAATAACCATAAGTATCGCCGGTCTCCGATAATAATGGAGTGTATATACTTGTGTATTTAAATCCTCCAATAGACTCAGACTGAATAAACCGAATACGGTTGTTCCGCTGCATTTCGTAAAAAGCAATCGGGTCCATTTTACGGCTCAGTAAGTTCTTATTATAAATGTAAGGTTGTGTTGAAATGATCAAATCACCTGCAGCACTGTAATAATTAATATCTACATTATGCAAATCAGAAATTTCTGCAATAATATTCTCTAATTCATTCTTTATGCCAGGATTATTGGGTTCGTCATCTGTAGCCAGAATACTAACCACTTTTGCATTCATTTCATTTGCCATGACCTGTATAGATTTGGTCAGTCGTTCTTCATTGGTGGAATTATACCGATATATAAAAAAAGAAATGGTTGCAACTCCAATTACCAAAAAAGAAAATACACTCACAAAAATAATAGTAGCCTGAATCTGAGAGCGGATATTTAATCTTAACAGGGCACTCATTTGATGCCAATTGAATTTTGCATCCACCAGAAGAGACCCAATATGAAATATAAAAATGATTAGAAGAAAAGAACAAAACAAATAAGCAAATAAGGTAATTGATTCAATGAACCAGGAATTCTGCTTTACCACAGCTACCTGTCTTTCATTTCCTGCATTGTACCATAGCTCAATATGACTTTTTGTTTTTCGGTAAGTAAATTCAAAAACAGGGTTTTCGTTTGCAGTTAAAAGAGTTGGAAAGTTATAATTATTGAAATGATTAATCAATCTACCCTTACTATAAATTGCATAGGCATAATCGCTATTAATATTTGCAATCACATCCTGAGATTGATTAAATAATTCCGGATACAAAGCTTCGCTCTTATATCGCTTTGATTTCATTAAAACAAACAAATGACCAATGGTAGTATTGTTCTTTTCCACATCTACCTGATAAATATAATTGAACCCATTGGCGTTATTGTCGTAAGTAAATAAATTAGGGACATCGGTTGCAATTGCCTGATTCAGCACAATTGTCTTAATAGAAGAATAGTTAAGAGAATCTTCGTTAAACAATGGATGAAATAAACTGTCAAAAGTGTAAATACGGGTATCATACTTATTCAGATAACCAGAAAAATTCTGGTTAATCAAACTGTCTTTAATGAATTTATTAGTGTATTCACTTTCATTAAAGCGCTGAAAATTGTCACTTAAAAAACTATTATTGAAATTGGATGCCGCTATTTTAAGCAGACTTTCTCCGGAAGGATCAGATTGTATCGCCAGCTTTTCAGCTATCCTTTTCCTTTGCTCAAATTCAACATTTCTTTTCTGGTATATGACCAGGGAAGCAATGGAGAGCGCAAAAAACATTACCCAGAATATAAAAAAAGGAGATTTGATAATCTGAATTTGCATGTCTGAACGCCTGATATGCAGAATAAGAAAATAAACAATTACCCATACTATCAGAAGCAAATAAAATCCACCCTGACTAAAATTGCTTAACAATAACATATTTAAAAAACCACTCAACACAATTACCAATACCGGAAAAAACTTACCAGTACCGGTCATTATTAGTTTAATGGTTAGCACTTGTGACAAATAAAAATAGCCAAGTGCCAGAAAACATAGAATAACAATACTAATAGTACTGTAAATTGTTAAACTGAAAAAGTTGGTTACATCAAATGAAATTTTAGCATCCCTTACCAAACTTTGGATTACACTAACAATAACAAAAGCAGCAGTAGTTAAAACAAAAAGTCTCAAACCAACACGAAAGCTGTTCATTACAGGCTTTTCCTCTGTTCTATTCACGTAATGAATCTTCACAAATCTCAGTACCCAGTAAAATAAAATGGCATTAATTAATAATGCCCCTAATGAGGAATTGGCCCAATTGGAAGCGTAAATGGTTGGGTCGAACAAAGGGAGTTTGGAATAATCAAATGGAAATGGAAAAAGATAGGCGACTACCCTTAAAAAGACAACATTGGTAATCAGAAAAACAATCCCCGTCTTAAAATTAATGGTCCGAATTAATTCAAGGGTTATTCCATGAATAAATGTAAACAGAAGAAAAACAGAGATTAATCTGAATAATATGGTGACTATATCATAGGCAATAAACCTTTTGCCCTCTTTCAGTTGCAGGCTAAAAAGATACTCTCCGTTTTTACTGTAAACAGGATTCTCAGTGATTGCATCAGCAATAGCATATTGTTCATCCAAACCGGGGAATTCGGCAAAATCTGAAACAAAGTATTTATTCTGAATAAAATAAGCCCATTTTACAGGAATCATATTTACCAGCCAGTAACTTTTCCCTTTCAGGGCCATTTTCTTTTTAAGCAAAATGAACTGCCCATTTGAAGTATTTACAAATTTTACAGGAACAAAACTGGCAAGTTCCTTTTCAGGTACTGAAATTTTGTTCGTACTCCAATATGCCAGCCTCGAGGGCTGACTGTCATTTAATTCATATACAAAAAAACCAGCCTGCTCTTTCTGCAGATCCAAAGGAATATCTGCATGAACTGTATCAAATATTAATCCTGCAATTAATGAGCTGTCGTCTGATAGCTTGTCAAATCTGGTTTCCAGCTTATGTATTCTGGCCGCAATATTCTCACTTACTTTATGCGGACTGGAATTATAACTAAAATAGTTGGAGAAAATAAAGGATAAAGTATATAACCAGGCGGCAGTTATTATTAAATAACCATTTTTGTACGCTGCCTGCTGTATATGATTAATTATCCGATTCATAGCTTTTCTTAGCCGCATTCCATAACTCATCCATTTCAGACAGATTCATTTTATCGAGTGTGAGGCCTTTCTCCTCTGCTTTTTTCTCCATAAACCTGAACCTTCGGATAAATTTCTGGTTGGTCTTTTCCAGTGCTGCTTCCGGATCTATCTGCAAAAACCGTGCATAATTAACCAGGCTAAACAGAATATCACCAAATTCAGCTTCCATTTCGGCTATATCTGCCTTCTGCACAGCTGAAGTAAACTCATTTATTTCCTCTTCTACTTTGGCCCAAACATCCTGCTTATTTTCCCATTCAAAACCAATTTGTTTGGCTTTTTCCTGAACCCGAAGGGCTTTTACAATGGCTGGCAACGATTTGGGTACTCCTTCCAGAACCGATTGTGTAACTTTTCCTTCCGCTGCTTTAATTTTTTGCCAATTCTTTTTTACTTCCTCTTCATCCTTTACTGTAACATCACCATAAATATGGGGATGACGCCTTATTAACTTTTCTGCAATCCCATTTAATACATCTTCCAGCACGAATTTTGACTCTTCCCTGCCAATGCGGGCATAGAACAATAAGTGAAGGAAAAGATCTCCCAGTTCCTCCTTAATACCTTTCCAGTCATTTGCATCAATCGCATCAACCAATTCATACAACTCCTCAATGGTCATGGAACGAAGGGTGTGAATCGTCTGTTTTTTGTCCCAGGGACACTGTTCCCTCAACTCATCCATTATGGTAACCAGTCTCAAAAAAGCTGCTGAAGTATTATTCATGGCATTAGATTATCATGAAAGAAAAAAGAAAGAATAAAAGGAATAAAAGAGAAAATAAGAACAGATTGATAAACAGTTGTAATCCGAATTTTACAATCGTCTTACGTCTGGACTGCCCGTAAAAATTTCGTAAAGAACGATACCAGTAAAACCCAACAAGAAGGGATAGATAGCCGGAACCTATAGCACCTTTTAAATAGTTTTTCCCCTCCTTACCATGAATCTCGTAGAAGCCAGTCCAGTCTAGCAACATATTCAGACATATAG
>CALEST010000246.1 GCA_937907555.1 uncultured Sediminibacterium sp. | reverse complement strand
AATTATCATTTCCAGTAACCACGAATACAAAAGAGGATTCCCTTTCAATATGTATCTGGTAGACCTGGAAGGAAACAATAAGCAAAAAATAAGCAGAGATCAGGGATTCGATGCGTTTCCCATGATTAGTCCAGACGGCAAGAAAATCATATTTGGTTCCAACAGAAATAATGGCGGAACCCGTGATACCAATTTATTTGTTGCCGACTGGGTTAAGCAATAAACCCGTTTGTTTATTTGTTTGTTTGGTTAGAATGGTTTACGCGTAAGCGTAAACCATTTCTGTTGTATATTGCTTCTTCATTCTATTTTTATTGCCTTAAACTTATTGTATGCAAACAGGATTTGTTCATTTACACAATTTTTTACGTTGGGTGATTGTGATATTGTTAGTGGTATCTATTGTGAAAGCATATACCGGATGGTCTGCTAAAAAAGCCTTTCAGCCTGGCGATAAGAAAGTCTGGTTATTTACCATGATTGCTGCTCATATTACATTGCTACTTGGCTTATACCAGGTTGCCATGGGGCGCTATGGAATTTTTACCACTCAGTTGCCGGAAGGAACTTCTTTTATGAAAGATAAGTTCTATCGTTTTTTCTGGATGGAACATCCCGTTACCATGATTGGCGCGATTGTTTTTATTACCCTTGCACATGGCATGGCAAAAAAATCCGTTGCCGATGAAGTGAAGTACAAAAAAGCCTTTATTTTCTTCTTGATTGCCGCTTTGCTGATATTGGCAGGCGTGCCATGGCCTTTCAGAGGAGAAATCATCGGCAGACCACTTTTCCCTGGAGCTTAATATTTTAAATTCAATTGTATGCCACATTATATTCAGCTGGGAACCATCCCGCATAAACGTCATACACAGTTCAGAAAACCAGACGGTGGTCTGTATTCTGAGCAATTGTTTTCTACGGAAGGTTTCAGCGATGATTACTCACTGTTGTATCATATATATCCTCCTACACAGATCATTAAAACGGATGCTCCGATTGATGTAGCTCCGAAAGTTGCGGAAGAGAAGATGTTGAAGCATCGCTGTTTTGAAGGCTTTCAGGTAAAACCGGCTTTGGATTATTTAGAGAGCCGCAAAGCGGTATTGGTAAACAACGATTGTCATATTGTGCTGGCTGCTCCTCAGAAAAGCATGTCTGATTATTTTTACAAAAATGCAGACGCAGACGAATTAATTTTTATTCACGAAGGTACAGGTACGGTTAAAACCCAGTATGGAAAACTAGATTTCTCCTACGGTGATTATATCGTGATACCCAGGGGGACCATTTACCAGATTCATTTTAATGATTCCAATAACCGCCTTTTCATAGTAGAAAGTTTTAGTCCGTTCTGTTATCCGAAGCGTTACCTGAGCAGACATGGTCAATTGCTGGAACATGCACCTTATTGTGAGCGTGATATCAGAGGCCCAAAGGATTTGGAGACCATTGATGAAAAAGGAGACTTCTTAATCAAGACCAAAAAGAAAGGCGTTCTCTATGGATTGCATTATGGTACACATCCCTTTGATGTAATCGGATGGGACGGGTGCTGTTATCCTTATATTTTTAGTATTCACGATTTTGAACCTATAACCGGAAGGGTGCATCAGCCACCACCTGTGCATCAGACTTTTGATGCCCACAATTTTGTGGTTTGTAGTTTCTGCCCCAGATTATACGATTATCATCCGGATGCCATACCGGCACCTTATAATCATAGCAATATTGATAGCGATGAAGTGCTGTATTATGTAGACGGTGACTTTATGAGCCGGAAAAAAGTTACCAGGGGAATGATCACCCTGCATCCTGCAGGCATCCCTCACGGACCGCACCCCGGAGCGGTGGAAAAAAGCATTGGCAAAAAAGAGACCCTTGAACTGGCTGTTATGGTAGATACTTTTCATCCGCTTCAGCTTACCGAGGAAGCCATTCGCATTGAAAATGAGGGTTATACCATGAGCTGGGCAGAATAATCGGGATTTTTCCTTAACTTATGGCATAAACATTTGCCATATGATTAAATTCAACGACATCAAAATTGGAGACTACATGATGGGCGAGTTTGAAGGAAAAATGTGGGAAGGAGAAGTCACCCGATTAAACGGAGATGAAAAGCAGGTTTGCCTGCTTACCTCTGTACAGGAATTCTGGTTTTCAACTGATCATTTGCATCCGATTCCTTTGGATGAAAATGCACTGCTGAATCTAAACTTCAGCAGACAGGCAGAAGAGGATGGGTCTGTTAAGTATTCAAAAGGGGCATTCCGGCTGGTTACCCCGAAAGCCGGAGATTTCTCTTCCATAGAAATGTGGTACCGGGAAGACAGAAGACATCATCCCAATGTTCATTATGTGCACCAGTTGCAAAACCAATATTCAGACATGGTTAAGATTCACCTTACCAGGGATCCCATGTAAAGAGGATATATTCTGTATAAAATGTAATTTTGCGCCAGGAATTTTCTGGCGCATTTTTATTTTTTCTGCCCCTTGGTTGGAAGAATTCAGGGAAAAATGAGGGCTAAAACAGGGTTTTTTCGGTGGAAAACTTAAATTTTGGATTTTTTTTCCACATTTTAAGGAGTTTTCTCCCCTTATTTTTCATAATTCGGTTGTATTCTAATATCTTTGCAGCCCCAAAAATAGTATGTCGAAACAACCATTGATTAAACAGGACGGAGTCATTCTAGAGGCATTAAGTAATGCAATGTTTAGAGTGAAGTTAGAAAACGGTCATGAAATACTGGCCACTATTTCAGGAAAAATGAGGATGCACTACATCCGTATTTTACCAGGGGACAAAGTGGGTGTGGAAATGAGCCCATACGATTTGAGCAGAGGGAGAATCATTTTCAGATACAAATAAGAACAACGAACGTAACAGGAAAATAACAGTTAAACAACCAAAAAATGAAAGTAAGAGCTTCCATTAAAAAACGCAGTGCCGATTGTAAGATCGTGAAGCGCAAGGGTAAATTATTTGTGATTAACAAAAAGAATCCTCGCTTTAAGCAGCGTCAAGGGTAATCCAATTAATCAAATTAACAGCATAAAACAATTATAATATGGCTCGTATTGCCGGTATTGATTTGCCAAAAAACAAAAGAGGAGAGATTGGTCTAACCTATATTTTTGGTATTGGACGTTCAACAGCTCAGTATATCCTTGAAAAAGCAGGTATTGACGTTGATAAGAAAGTAAACCAGTGGAATGATGAGGAGCAAACTGCTATCCGTAACATCATCAACAACGAATTCAAAGTAGAAGGTGCACTTAGAAGTGAAGTTTCTATGAGTATCAAGCGTTTGCTGGATATTGCCTGTTACAGAGGTTTACGTCATCGTAAAGGACTTCCTGTTCGTGGTCAGAGAACCAAAACCAACAGCCGTACCAGAAAAGGTAAGCGTAAGACAGTTGCCGGTAAGAAAAAAGCAGCTAAGAAATAATTAGTCAGCCCGAATCATCATTCGGGCTTTCTTACATAAATCCCTGTTGGTTGGATCTCTGTAAAGAGGGAGACCGCCGGGTTCCGTTCCAACGGATATTTTTTAACCATCCCCTCGGGGAAGATTACCTAAAAAAGCAAAAATGGCTAAACCACAAAAAGCGCAGAACAGTGCAAAAGCTGCTGCCAAGAAAAGAGTAGTAAAAGTAGATGCTGCCGGCGAAGTAAGAATCTCTGCTACTTTCAACAACATCATCATCAGTTTCACCAACAAGACTGGCCAGGTTATCAGCTGGAGCAGTGCTGGTAAAATGGGTTTCAAAGGTTCTAAGAAAAACACTCCTTACGCAGCTCAGATGGCTGCTGCTGATGCTGCTAAAGTTGCATTGGACGCAGGTTTGAAGCGTGTTGATGTTTTTGTAAAAGGACCAGGAGCCGGTCGCGAAGGTGCGATCCGTTCTATTTCTCAGTCTGGTATTGAAGTAACTTCTATTAAAGACGTTACCCCTATGCCACACAACGGTTGTCGTCCTCCAAAACAAAGAAGAGTTTAATATACCTAAGCCCCAACCGGGGTAGTGGAAATAATATTGAGCCACAAGGTTTCATTTATCAAAAGGTTGCCCGATTCATTTTTTACGATTTTTAACCGATCGACGCAACGAATGCTAAAAAAATCGAAATGAAAATTTAAATTATGGCACGTTACACAGGTCCAAAGACCAAAATCTCCAGAATTTTCGGCGAACCTATTTTAGGAAACGCCAAGTGGTTAGGAAAAAACGCTAACCCTCCAGGACAGCACGGTGCTGCCCGTAAGCGTAAAACTTTAGGCGAATACGCCCTACAGTTAAGAGAAAAACAAAAGGCTAAATACACATATGGTGTATTGGAGCGTCAGTTCCGTAAGACTTTTGAAGAAGCTCAGCGTTTAAAAGGTGTTACCGGTGAGAATCTGATTAAATTATTAGAAGCACGTTTAGACAATACAGTATTCCGTATGGGATTAACTGCCAGCCGTCCAGAAGCTCGTCAGTTGGTTAACCATAAGCATATTACTGTAAACGGTGAAATCATGAATGTACCTTCTTACACTTGTAAGCCAGGTGATATTATTGCTTACCGTCCTAAGAGTGCACACAATTCTGGCATTACCAGCAAAACCCGTGGTAAGAACCCTAAGTTTGGTTGGTTAGATTGGAACGAATCTGAAATGAAAGGTACGTTCATCACCATGCCAGAGCGCGAGCATGTTCCTGAAAACATTAAGGAGCAATTGATCGTTGAATTGTACTCTAAGTAATTTATCTACTCACACAATTAATAAAACACGTTTTAACATGGCAATATTAAGCTTCCAGAAGCCAGACAAAATCGTTCTACAGAAAGCAACTGATTTTGAAGGTCAGTTTGAATTTCGCCCGCTAGAGCCAGGATATGGTTTAACCATTGGTAATGCTTTACGCAGAGTACTTTTGAGTTCTTTAGAAGGATACGCTATCGTAGGAATTAAAATTGACGGAGTAGACCACGAGTTTGCTACCATCAAAGGAATTACCGAAGACGTTACTGAAATGATCCTGAATTTAAAGCAGGTTCGTTTTAAGAAGAACGCCGATATGGACCTGACTTCTGAGAAAATCAATTTATCAATCAAAGGACGCAGCGAATTCACTGCAGGAATGATTGGAGAAGTAACTCCAAGCTTCCAGGTAATGAATCCTGAGTTGTTGATCTGCACCATGGACCCTACCGCTAAATTAGACATCGAGCTTACTATTGCAAGAGGTCGCGGTTATGTTCCTGCTGAAGAGAACAAAGTGAAAGATGCTCCATTTGGATATATTGCAATCGATTCTATTCACACTCCAATCAAGAACGTTAAATACGCTATTGAAAACTACCGTGTTGAACAAAGAACCGACTATGAAAAATTAATTCTGGATGTGGCTACTGACGGAACTATTCATCCTGAAGAAGCTGTTAAACAAGCTTCCAGAATTTTGATTCAGCATTTAATGATCATCACCGACGAAAACATCACTTTCGACAACAAGGAAGACAAGAAAGAAGATGTAGTAGATGAGCATGTATTGCAATTGCGCAAAGTATTGAAAACTCCATTGGAAGATTTAGACCTTTCTGTGCGTGCTTTCAATTGCTTAAAAGCAGCAAAAATCAATAGCTTAAGCGAACTGGTTCAATACGAACAGGAAGACTTGATGAAGTTTAGAAACTTCGGTCAGAAATCTTTGTCTGAAATTGAACAGGTATTAACCGAAAGAGGTTTGAGCTTTGGTATGGATCTGGGTAAACTAGGTTTAGACAATTTAGATAATTAATTATTCAATAACGCTCTTCTTACCTGGTAAGAGGGGCAACATCCACAAATCCTGACCCGGTGTGGAGTTAAAACTTAAATGTCATGCGTCACGGAGACAAAATCAACAACCTCGGCCGTAAAAAGGCACACAGAGTAGCATTATTGCAGAACCTTGCTAGTCAGTTAATCACGCACAAGCGTATTGTTACTACTTTGGCTAAAGCCAAAGCTTTAAGAGCTTACGTAGAGCCATTGATTACCAAGACTAAAAAGAATGAATCTGCTTTGCAAATTAGTCACAATCACCGTTTGGTATTTGCTGAATTGCAAGATAAAGCTGCTGTGAAGGAACTATTCACTGTAGTAGGACCTAAAGTAGCTTCTCGTCCAGGTGGTTACACCCGTATTTTAAAATTAGGCATTCGTCCTGGTGACAATGCTGAAAAAGCAATGATTGAATTGGTTGACTTTAACGAAATCTATGGTAAGTCTGCAACAACCGCTGCTGAACCTGCTAAGAAAACTCGTCGTAGCCGTGCTCCTAAAAAAGCAGAAGCTGCTGAAGAAACCACTGTAGCTCCTGAAGCTGCTTCAACTGAAGAAAAAGCCGCTGAATAAATTAAATGAAGTGGTATTAACATAAAGGCAAAATCGTTTCGGTTTTGCCTTTTTTTTAATCTGCCTGTTAGCAACTTCATTCGTTTTTTTAATAAAATTAATTTTCTTTTGCACTCA
>CALEST010000245.1 GCA_937907555.1 uncultured Sediminibacterium sp. | reverse complement strand
TTCATTAATTTGTGTTGCCCTCACATCCAGTGCTCCACGGAAAATATAGGGGAAGCCCAATACATTGTTTACCTGATTAGGATAATCGGATCTACCTGTTGCCATGATAATATCCTTTCTAACAGCAACTGCATCTTCATAGGTAATTTCAGGGTCAGGATTGGCCATAGCAAACACAATTGGATTTCTGGCCATTGATTTTACCATTTCCTGTGTTACCACATTGCCTACACTCAAGCCCAGAAATACATCTGCATCTTTCATGGCTTTTGCTAAAGTCCAGTCGTCTCTTTTAACCGCAAATTTCATTCGGTCTGCTCCTAAATCTGTTCTTCCTGTATGCAATACGCCATCCTTATCAAATACAATAAAGTTCTCGCATCTGGCGCCCAAAGCAACATATAGATTAATGCAGGCCATGGCAGCCGCTCCTGCTCCATTGATTACAAAACGAACTTTGTCAATTCTTTTTTTCTGCAATTCCAATGCATTCAGCATGGCAGCACTGCTGATGATAGCGGTTCCGTGCTGATCGTCGTGCATCACCGGAATTTTCATCTGCTCTTTCAACTGTTGCTCAATGTAGAAGCATTCAGGCGCTTTAATATCTTCCAGATTAATCCCCCCAAAAGTGGGTTCCAGAGATTTTACAATCTGTACAAATTTCTCCGGATCCTTTTCATTAATCTCAATATCAAAAACGTCAATATCTGCAAAGATTTTAAACAATACCCCCTTCCCTTCCATCACCGGCTTACTGGCTTCCGCACCTATATCTCCCAAACCCAGCACGGCGGTACCATTGGTAATTACGCCAACTAAATTGCCCTTTGCCGTGTACTTATAAATATTCTCAGGATTTTCCTTTATCTCCTTACAAGGTTCCGCTACACCCGGACTATAGGCCAATGAAAGATCACGCTGTGTCTTTGCTTCCTTGGTAGGTACCACTTCTATCTTCCCTGGTCTTCCGCTGGCATGGTATTCCAAAGCCTGTTCCTTTCTTAAATTAGATTGTTTATCTGTAGACATATGTTCTGTTAATGCGATTCAAAATTATTTTAATGCTATTCCCAGATAAGCCATCATCCCGGCTCCTATTTCAATAGCAGATTCATCAATATCAAATTTCGGGGTATGCACCTGATGTATGATTCCTTTGGATTCATTGCGCACCCCAAGTCGGAAGAAACAACCTGGTATTACCTGAGTGTAATATCCAAAATCTTCCGCACCCATTCTTAACTCTGTTTCTTCAACATTGGATTGACCCATAAATTCATTGGCCAATTCCCAGGCAGCTGTTGTAAACACCGGATCATTGTCTACCGTTGGATACCCTATATCAATATGCAAATCAATTTCAGCACCCATACTTTCCACCAACCCTATTGCCTGTTTTCTAATGAGCTCGTGAGCTTTATATCGCCATTCCTCATCCATAGCCCTGAACGTGCCCATCAATTTTACTTCGCTGGGAATTACGTTGGTAGTATTTCCACCCTGAACAGAACAGATGGATAAAACCGAAGGAGAAATAGGACTATTGTTTCTTGAAATAATCTGTTGAAGAGATACAATTAGATTGGCTGCAATTAATACTGTATCCGCTGTTAAGTGAGGGGCAGCTGCATGGCCTCCCTTACTTCTGATGGTAATGTAAATTTCATCTGCACTTGCCATTACTCGTCCTTTGCGAAAACTTAGTTTGCCCACATCCAATCCTGGATGTACATGTAAAGCAACAATTCCGCCGGGTCGTGGATTTTCCAATACCCCCTCTTTAATCATATAACTTGCTCCACCCGGATTTCTTTCTTCTCCTGGCTGAAAAATTAACTGTATAGTGCCTTCCCATTCTTCTTTCAGGTTCTGTAAAATTTTTGCTGCACCCAACAAAACAGTGGTATGTACATCATGACCACATGCATGCATGACCCCATTATTAACGGAGCGATAAGGCACATCGTTTTCTTCCAGAATTGGAAGCGCATCCATATCCGCCCGCAGGGCAATTACTTTGGAATCCGGATTCTTTCCCTTAATGGTTGCCAGTATACCGGTAGTGGCTTTTATTTCAAAAGGAATTCCCAATGCATGAAGTTGCTCCTGCACATACTGAGAAGTGGCAAATTCCTGATAACTCAACTCTGGATTGGCGTGCAAATGTCTGCGTATATCAATCAACGCAGGAGCAAATTCTTTGGCCAATATTTTTATTTTCTCTTTTAGCATGTAGGCTGCTTAACTAAAATAATTCTTCTTCTACGGGAGTATATTCTATTGTATCCTCAACAATATAAATTCCCTTAGGAAAAAACTTACTGATCTGTGAACGAAATTTTTCTGCATCTTCCTTTTTCAGAAAATTACCCAGTCTAACTTTAAAATTGGGTGACTGAAAAAGTGTATAGGTTTTCTGATCGGGAAATCTGTTTAACAATTCCGACTTCATTTGTGTGGCATCATCCCTTCTGGGCGTGCTAATCATTTGTAAACGAAATCCTTTATAGAGTCCGGTACTCGTCATCATGGCAGAGCGCTTATTGGCCTGTGCCTGTTTTTGTACCAATATATCCAGGCGGGGATCTTTCTTAAAAATCACCGTATCCATCGGACTGGCAAGCCCTTCTAAAGCAAAGCCGGTACAGCTGAGTAATATGAGCAAAATAGATTTCATTCAATAAATATACGGTTAATATCCAGCGGGCTGCTGATTGGGCTCCCCGTTTACAATAGCTACACTGGCGCTGCAACCCAGTCTGGTAGCTCCTGCGGCAACCAGTTCCGCCGCAAAAGCATAATCCCTGATGCCTCCGGATGCTTTAATCTGAACCGCTTCAGGTAAATGTAAACGGAATAATTTAACGGCTTCTACCGATGCCCCTTTTTCGGCATAGCCTGTGGAAGTTTTTAAGTAATCAATACCAGCCACCCCATACAATTCGCAGCATTTAATAATTTCATCATTGGTGAGAATACCGCTTTCTATAATGACTTTAATGGTTTTACCTTTCGATTTCACTACGGGCATAATATGATTCAGTTCATTGGCCAGGTAAACCCAGTCTCCGTTTTTGATGGCACTAATATTGGCTACCACATCCAGTTCATCTACCCCATCCACCATAGCCAATACAATTTCAGCCAGCTTGGCTTCTACGGCTGAATAACCAAATGGAAATCCAATTACTGTTGCCACTTTTACCGATGATCCTTCCAAAAAGGACTTGGCTGTTTTTACAAAATTGGGAGGAACACAAACCGCTGCAAAGCCATACGCTCTGGCTTCTGCACAAAGTTTCTCCACATCCGATATCAGCGTGGTCGGCTTTAAAATGGTATGGTCAATATAGGGGGCTAAATGCATTCAAAATGATTTTGGCAAAGATAACGAATACCGTCACTACGGTATAGGAGTGTCTGTTAAAATAGTATTCATTCGCATAAAATACATCATCATGAATAAGTGCTTACTAACCCTGTTTTTTATTACTGCTTTGTTTACAGCCAAAGCACAGGATGGAATGAAACCACGATTGGGGATCTATCTGGGAATCGCCAGCCCCAAAGCCACTGAAGTCTTCGGTCAATTTTATAAGTCCAAAGGGCTGCAACCCAGATTAACAGCAGAATATAATTTTTTGAACCTGGGTTATACCAAAAAAATGTTTGTAAAAGTGGCAGCCATTGCAGGATTAGAACCGCAGAATTTCAGGAACCAGACAACCTATTTAACCAATGTAACCATGACCCAAAAACCACTTGGGGCAAGGATTTATCCATTTGCGTTCAAAGATGGTTTTGATCCCGACAAACAAAAAGAAGTATTTAAAAACGCAGGGTTCACCAATTTATTCATCATAGGTGGAACCTGGGCAATCAGTGGTTTATATGTGGAAGGCGGAATTTCTCCTGGTGTAAAAATGAAAGAAGAAGGATATGCAGACGTAACCCGCTCTCCTCAGTTTTTTGGATGGGGTATTTCTTTCACAGATTTTGAAGATGAAGACAATAAAGTGAAATTCAAGTTCAATGTTGGTACCAGAAAATATACCTGGACCAACGCCAGCAATACCACTTCTCAAATCAAATCCTTTTGTATGGATTTTGGTATTGCCATTGCTTTAAATTAATTCAGGCAAGCCAATATGCTATGAAAAACAAAGCCCCAAAGAGCATTTTCTTTGGGGCTTTTATATTTTTAGTTATTTCATTTATTATGCATCCTTACCATGGCAGGATTTGAATTTTTTACCGCTACCACAAGGACATGGGTCGTTTCGGCCAATCTTTGGTCCTACTTTAACAGGCTCCTGTTTTACAGGTGTAGGATCGTAGTAATCGTTTTCATTGGCACCATACTCCTGACCGGCAGCATCTACCTGATCTTTGTTGGCGCTTAATTTACTCATGTCTGTTTTTTCCTGACGACCTTCCTGCAATTCTTCTCCATTTGCCAAAGGAATTGAAGCATGACAAAGGAACTGAACAATTTCTCTGTTTACTTCATTGTCCATTTTACGGAACAATTCAAAAGCTTCCATTTTATAAATCACCAACGGATCTTTCTGTTCGTAAGTAGCGGTTTGCACACTCTGCTTTAAATCGTCCATGGCACGCAAGTGCTCTTTCCATGCATTGTCTATAAAGGCAAGGGTTACCGTTCTTTCCAAAGCGTTCAACAGCTCAGCACCATTGGTCTTTAGCGTTTTCTCCATATTGGCGAGTGCCTGAATCTGACGTTTACCATCTGTGAAAGGAACAATCACATTATCAATATGGGCACCTTGTTCCAACTGAATATTTCTGAATACAGGAACCGCCTGCGTCATCATATCCTGCTTGCGTTTTTCGTATTGAGAAACGGCTTCAGTATATAATTTTTCTGCTACCTGTTGCTGGCTGCCTCTGTTGAATTCATCTTCGGTTATTGTGGTGTCAATACCAAAATGAAGAATAGCGGCCAGTTTAAATTGTTCAAAATCATTCTGGTCTCTGAAGTTCACTACCAATGATTCTGCCACCGCATACAAAGCATTGTCTAAATCCAACGCCAGTCTTTCTCCAAACAAAGCATGATTACGCTTGGTATAAATAACCGTACGCTGCTTGTTCATTACATCATCATATTCCAACAAACGCTTACGAATACCAAAGTTGTTTTCTTCTACTTTTCTTTGCGCTCTCTCAATTGATTTGGTAATCATGCCGGCCTGAATTACTTCACCTTCCTTGTATCCGGCAAAGTCCATCACTTTGGCAATTCTTTCGCTACCAAACATGCGCATCAAATCGTCTTCTAAAGAAACAAAGAACAAGGAAGAACCCGGGTCACCCTGACGACCGGCACGACCTCTTAACTGACGGTCAACTCTTCTTGATTCGTGTCTTTCTGTTCCCAGGATGGCCAAACCACCAGCTTCCTTCACCCCTGGTCCTAATTTAATATCGGTACCTCTACCTGCCATATTGGTAGCAATGGTAACGGCTCCGGCCAAACCGGCTTCAGCAACAATCTGTGCTTCACGGGAGTGTTGCTTCGCATTCAATACATTGTGAGGAATCTGTTTCTGACGCAACATCCTGCTCAACAATTCACTCACTTCAACAGAAGTGGTACCCACCAATACCGGACGACCGGCTTCACGCAAGGTTACAATTTCATCAATCACCGCACCGAATTTCTCGCGCTTGGTTTTAAAAATTTTATCCTCTTCGTCTTTTCTGATGGCAGGCACATTGGTTGGAATGCTCACCACATCCAGCTTATAAATGTCCCATAGTTCTGCAGCTTCGGTTTCAGCTGTACCGGTCATACCCGCCAGCTTATGGTACATTCTGAAATAATTCTGTAAGGTAACGGTAGCATAGGTTTGCGTAGCCGCTTCAATTTTCACATTTTCCTTCGCTTCAATCGCCTGATGCAATCCGTCTGAATACCTTCTGCCATCCAGGATACGACCAGTCTGTTCATCTACAATTTTTACTGAACCATCCAGCACCACATATTCTACATCCTTGTCAAATAATGTATAGGCTTTTAGTAATTGCTGAACGGTATGAATACGGTCTGCTTTTACAGAATACTCATTAATCAATTGTTCTTTTCTGGCCAACTTCTGATCGGCTGGTAAAGAAGCATCGTTGTCAATAGCAGCCAATCCTAAACTGATATCAGGCAATACAAAGAATTGAGGATCTTCACCCTGACCGGTGATCAACTGAATACCTTTGTCAGTTAATTCAACAGAATTGTTTTTTTCATCAATATAGAAGTATAGTTCTTCATCCGCTTTCGGCATTTCGCGCTGCTGATCGGCCAGATAATAGTTCTCGGCTTTCTGCAATTTCACACGGTTTCCGGGCTCACTCAAAAACTTAATCAATGCACTGTTCTTCGGCAATCCACGGTGCGCTCTGAACAAAGCCAGTCCCCCATCCTTAGGATCATCATTGCCTTCTGCAATTTTTTTCTTGGCTTCAGTTAAAAACTGAAGAGTTGCTTTTTTCTGCGCTTCCACCAGTTTTTCAATTCTGGGTTTCAATGCAAAAAATTGTTGCTCACCGGTCTGGTATCCGATAGGACCAGAGATAATTAAAGGCGTTCTGGCATCGTCAATTAATACAGAGTCAACCTCATCTACCATAGCAAAATGGTGTTTGCGTTGCACCATTTCCTCCGGACTGTGCACCATATTGTCGCGCAGGTAGTCAAAACCAAATTCATTATTGGTACCATAAGTGATATCTGCCAGATAGGCTTTCCTTCTGGATTCACTGTTCGGCTCGT
>CALEST010000244.1 GCA_937907555.1 uncultured Sediminibacterium sp. | reverse complement strand
CGGTAATAATAATCTTCTTAGACATAAATAATTTTGTATTAATATAAAGTTACTGTTTTGTATGCTAGCTTGCTTATTTAGCTGATATATTCCATGGTGCATTTTTTACCCCTTCATACACCATTGATATACCCTGAGGCAGATCTATCCTGGCTTTCCAGCCAAAACTGTTGATCTTACTTACATCCATCAATTTTCTGGGAGTGCCATCCGGTTTGGATGCATCCAGTACAATTTCACCGGTATAGCCTGTAATTTCCTTTACCAATTGAGCCAGTTCCAGAATGGTTACGTCTGTTCCGGTTCCAATATTTACCAATCCTTTTTCATTGTAGTTTTCCATTAAATACAAACAGGCTTCAGCCAGATCATCTACATGCAGAAATTCTCTCCTGGGTGTTCCGGAACCCCAGATGGTTACTGTAGGCTCATTATTGGCTTTTGCAGTGATGAACTTACGCAACATGGCAGGAAGCACATGGCTTTTCTCCAGGTCATAATTGTCATTAGGGCCATACAAATTCGTAGGCATGGCAGAAATAAAATTGCAGCCATACTGAGCACGGTAACTGTCGCATAATTCTATACCCGCAATCTTTGCAATGGCATAGGGCTGATTGGTTTCTTCCAGATATCCGCTCAACAAATATTCTTCTTTCAAAGGCTGTGGGGCCATTTTAGGATAGATACAGGATGAACCTAAAAACAATAATTTCTGCACCCCGTTTACATAACTCTGATGAATGATATTGCTCTCCATCATCAGGTTGTCGTAAATAAATTCCGCACGATAGGTATTGTTGGCAACAATTCCCCCCACTTTTGCAGCCGCAAGAAAAACAAAGTCTGGCTTTTCTGCTGCAAAAAAATCAGCAACAGCCTGTTGATTGCGAAGGTCCAGCTCCTTTGAAGTACGTGTTACAACTGAAGTGTAACCCATGGATTCCAGTTTTCTCATAATGGCGCTGCCCACCATACCTCTGTGTCCGGCTACATATATTTTTGCTTGCTTATTCATGTTCTTTTTCTGTTGCAAATCCATTGTCTTTCAACAACTGTTCTTTTTTAAACAATACAATATCTGCTGCCACCATTTCTTTTACCATTTCGGCTAAAGTATATTTAGGCACCCAGTTTAGTTTTTTCTTTGCTTTGGTAGCATCCCCAATTAACAAATCAACTTCTGTAGGACGGTAATAACGGGGATCTACTTTTACCACTACCTGCCCAACTTTCATGGAAGGATTCTGCGCATTTTCAATTGCCGCAATGGTGCCCACTTCATTTACTCCCTCACCAGTAAAAGCAAGGGTTACCCCTACTTCAGCGAAAGCCATTCTTACAAAATCACGGATATAGGTTGTAACACCGGTTGCCAATACAAAATCTTCGGGCTGTTCCTGTTGCAACATCAGCCACATTCCTTCTACATAATCCTTGGCATGCCCCCAGTCTCTTTGTGCATCCAGGTTTCCGAGGTAAAGTACATCCTGCAATCCCATTGAAATACGCGCAACTGCCCTGGTAATTTTTCGGGTAACAAATGTTTCTCCTCTCAAAGGGCTCTCGTGATTAAAAAGGATTCCGTTGCAGGCATACATACCATAAGCTTCTCTGTAATTCACGGTTATCCAGTAGGCATATAACTTGGCTACAGCATAGGGGCTTCTGGGATAAAATGGAGTTGTTTCACTTTGCGGAACAGCTTGTACCAACCCGTATAATTCTGAAGTAGAAGCCTGATAGAACTTCGTTTTCTGTGTTAGTCCCAGCAATCGGATGGCTTCCAGTATTCGCAAGGCACCCACACCATCCGCATTGGCTGTGTATTCCGGCGTTTCAAAACTCACATGCACATGGCTCATGGCTGCCAGATTGTATATTTCATCGGGTTGCACTTCCTGAATAATACGAATCAGATTCGTACTGTCGGTTAAATCGCCGTAATGCAATAACATATGACGGTCAGGGATATGTGGATCTTCGTAAAAATGATCAATTCGTTGTGTATTAAACAATGAACTCCTGCGTTTAATTCCATGCACTTCATAGCCTTTCTTCAGCAGCAATTCTGCCAAATACGCACCGTCTTGTCCGGTGATGCCCGTGATTAATGCTTTTTTCATATTGCTAGATT
>CALEST010000243.1 GCA_937907555.1 uncultured Sediminibacterium sp. | reverse complement strand
TAGTTACAAAAGGAAAGGTCAATCATTTATATGTTAAGATACAGCCGCCGCATAATCCCGGTATTCCACATGAACAGTCATACAAATCCGGTATGGGGCCAAATGGAGGACAACTTTGTCTGGATGGACCAACATTTATATCGAGCGAAGGATGGGATTGGGTACCGGGCATAAGAGATAGAAATATTGGTATATGGCAACCTGTATACCTCGAAATGCAAGGCGTGGTATCTGTACAAAACCATAGAGTTGTTACTGATTTGCCTTTGCCTGATACAACAAAGGCTTTTGTTCATGTAGAGGCAGAAATTCAGAATCACTCCAATAAATTACAGATTGTTGAGTTTGTGGCGCGTATTGACTCAGTTACTGTTATTCAAAAAGCTGAGTTAAAGCCTGGCGAGATTCAAAAAATCGCATTTCATCCGCAATCATTTCCTCAGCTTGTCTTTCAGCAGCCTAAACTCTGGTGGCCAAATGGATATGGAAATCAACATTTGTATACGCTCCAGACACAAGTGTTTATTAATGGTGTCTTGTCTGATAAAGATGTCATTCGGTTTGGCGTGCGTGAATTAAGTTATGAGTTGGCTGCACAGTTTCCCGATCATATTCAAAAGCGATTTGAGTACAGCCCCACAGATATAAAGAGTACTATTCCATTATTGGATAATGTTCAAAGATTAGATGTCGGAAATAAGATATTTATTCCAACTATCAGGTCGGGTATTGATACTTCTCGCTTGAAGATACTTCCCGAGTTTCATCCATATTTGGTTATCAAGGTGAATGGAGAAAGAATTTTCTGTAAAGGTGGAAACTGGGGAATGGATGATGCAATGAAAAAAATAAGTAGATCATTTCTTGAGCCTGCATTCAAGCTGCATAAACATGCAAATTTTAATATGATCCGAAATTGGACTGGAGAATCTACTGAGAAAGTGTTCTATGAACTCGCGGATGAATATGGCATGTTGGTTTGGAATGATTTCTGGATTTCCACTGAAGGATACAATCTTAATCCAAGCGATCAGGCCTTATGGTTAAAGAATGCTGAACAGGTTATTAAGCGCTTTAGAAATCATCCTAGTATTGCCATATGGTGCCCCAGAAATGAGGGGTATGCACCAAGTGGTATTGAAGATGAGCTTGCAGATATGTTGACTCACGAAGATGGAACAAGACATTATATTGGAAATTCAAGAGAAATCAATTTAAGACAGAGTGGAGGATGGCATTATGTAGAAGATCCACGTGAGTATTTCACAAAGTATGCCGATGGATTTAGTACTGAAATTGGTACGTTCTCTGTTCCACTTGAGAAAACAATCCAGAAGTTTCTTAAGAAGGAAGATTGGTGGCCAATAAATGATGCTTGGCACTATCATGATCTGCATAGTAATAATCAGAATTTAGAAGGTTATTTAAATGCAGTAGATAGTTTGTACGGGAAGCCTAAGAATCTTGCTGATTTTTCCCGAAAAGTGCAGTTGATTAATTATGAGAGTCACAGAGCCATTTTTGAAGCTTGGAATAATAAGTTGTGGAAGAATGCAAGTGGTGTATTACTATGGATGACTCACCCGGCATGGCCGAGTATGATATGGCAAACCTATTCATGGGATTATGAAACCTTTGGATCTTTTTATGGCTCTAAAAAAGCAATAGAGCCATTGCATATACAGCAAAATATGCACGACAAAAAGATTGTTGCTGTGAATAATAGTAGCAAACATGTAGAAGTAGAAGCGCGTATACAGCAATTTGACCTGAATGGTATAAGACTTTCAGATACTACACTGCCAATAAAAATTTTAGCCAATAGTGCTCTACATCTTTCAGAGAATGTGATAAAGCCAATTATGATGGTAGATCAGCCTTGGCTACTTCGTTTACAGCTTTCACATAAGAATGTCATTGTCAGCCATAATGATTATTGGAACAGTGGGACAAAGCTTAATTTCAGAGATTTCAATACGCTCATTGAAGCTTCGGTAGTAATAAGTTCCTTAGAGAAGCATAAAGATGGGTATCGATTTATAGTCACCAATACGGGCAAAAATCCAGCTATTGGAGTCAGGTTTTTTGCAAAAGATAAAGGAGGTGAAGATATTTTGCCAGCATTATTTTCAGATGGCTATATACACTTAATGCCAGGGGAGTCAAGAAAGATAGATCTAACAGGTGTATTTAATTATGTTCCGCATATTCTTATGGAAGGCTATAATTTATCAATTAGTAAATAATTAGTTAATACAATGAAATATTGTTTAGCCATTATAGCTGCAGTTTTGTTTACATGTTTACATGCACAACCTGCTCAAAGCTTAATTAGAGTAGATATTAAAACAGATAAACCTGATGCAGTCTATCAGGTTAGCGAAAAAGTTTTTTTCAAAATTCAGGTCCTGAAGAATGGCCATCCGCTTAAAAATATTAAGATAAATTATCAGGTTGGTCCAGAGCGTATAACCCCATTTTTACAGAAAGAAGAAACAATACAAGCTGATGCCATTTTGGTTAACAGTGAAATGCAGGTGCCTGGTTTTTTACGCTGTATTGCTAGTGTTACAATAGATGGTAAGCTATATAGAGGGGTGGCAACCGCTGCCATTGATGCAGAAAAGATTCAGCCGGTTGTTACTAACCCTGAAGACTTTGATTTATTCTGGAAAAATGCAATGTCGGATTTAGCTAAAACTCCTCTTGATGTTAAAGTGATTCCCGCTTATGACAAGTCTACGGATAAGGTTCAGGTTAGTTATGTAAATATTCAAAACGTTGGTGGTAGCAGGTTGTATGGAACTTTGTGTTCGCCTAAATCTCCGGGTAAGTATCCTGCTATTGTTAATCTGCCTGGTGCTGGTATCAGACCCTATGGACCTGATCTTGAAATGGCAGAAAAAGGGTTTGTTGTTTTGAGTATTGGTATTCATGGAATACCTGTAAATATGGAACCTCAGGTATATAGCTCTCTTGAAGCCGGTGCACTAAAAGGTTATTTTTTGTTTAATCCAGAGCACAGAGATAGGTATTATTATAAGCGTGTTTACTTAGGCTGTATTCGGTCAATTGATTTCTTAAGTATGATGCCTGAAGTAGATACTGCAAAGATTGCAGTAACAGGTAATAGTCAGGGCGGTGCATTGAGTATAGTGACCGCTGCTCTGGATAAGCGAGTAAAAGTATTGGCAGCGATTCATCCTGCATTATGTGATCTGCCTGCCTATTTAAGTGGTAGAGCCGGTGGTTGGCCCCACTTTTTTCAGGAATCCAATCTTTCAAAATACGATGCCAAAGTTTTACAACAATCTCTCGCATATTATGATGTGGTAAATTTCGCCAAACGCTTAAATGTACCTGGATTATACACTTGGGGCTTTAATGATGAAACATGTCCACCTTCTTCCATGTATGCAGCTTTCAATTCTATTAAGGCCCCAAAAGAATTGGCTTTATATGTAGAAACGGGCCATTGGTTTTATCCAGAACAAAAGGCAGGACTGAATCTCTGGCTGATTCATCATTTAAAATAATTTATGATGAGGAATATTTTCTATTATATCATCTGCTTGTTTCTGTTGGCTGTATCAACCTGCTTTGGTCAATCAGGCCAAATTTCTTCTACTGAGTTATTGCAGCAGCGCGAAAAAACTATTAATACTTTGATTGCTAAAATGACCTTAGAAGAAAAGGTTATGCAGTTAATGTATAATGCTCCAGCTATACCCAGATTGCAAGTGCCCCAGTATAACTGGTGGAATGAAGCATTACATGGTGTAGGCAGATCAGCTCCTTCTACTATTTTTCCTCAGGCAATTGGACTTGCTGCAACCTTTGATACAAATTTGGTTCATAAAGTTGCAGATGCGATATCTACAGAGGCTAGAGCTTTATTCAATAGTTCTATAGCAAAAGATAAGCGTCAGCAATATAGTGGTATTACTTTTTGGACTCCCAATATCAATATTTTTAGAGATCCACGATGGGGAAGAGGACAGGAAACTTATGGAGAGGACCCATTTCTAACTGGGTCTATGGGGGTTGCTTTTGTTAAGGGTTTGCAAGGAGATCATCCTTATTTCCTAAAAACAGCTGCTTGTGCAAAACATTTTGCTGTACACAGCGGACCGGAGAAAACACGACACGAATTTAATGCGGTTGTTTCATTGCGCGACTTACGAGAAACATATTTGCCCGCATTTAAATCACTGGTACAGAATAATGTAGAGGCGGTTATGTGTGCCTATAACGCAGTAAATGGTATGCCTTGTTGCGGAAATAATTTTCTCCTTCAAGAGATATTAAAAAAAGAATGGGGATTTAAGGGGCATATTGTTTCTGATTGTTGGGCCTTAGTCGATTTTTATAAAGGGCATTCTGTTGTCAAAAACTCGAAAGAAGCTGCAGTATTGGCATTACGTGCAGGAGTAAACCTTAACTGTGGTTCAACTTTTCCCTCTTTAATTGATGCTGTAAAAGAAGGAATGGTAAGCGAGAAAGAAGTGGATGCCGCTTTATTTAAGCTCCTAGAGACAAAGCATAAACTGGGTATGCTGTTTAACCAGAAATCGCATCCCTATGCCAGTTTATCACATGCTCAAGTGAACTATACTGAACATAGTGTTTTGTCAAGAAGAGCTGCGCAGGCATCTATTGTTATGCTAAAAAATACTGTACTTCCATTGCGAAATGATTTAAGTAGGTATTTTGTCACAGGACCATTGGCAGCGAACATCGAAATGTTAATTGGAAATTATCATAGTGTAAAAAAAAAATTTATTACTGTTTTAGAGGGTATTACAAATGCTGTAGCAGCTACTTCACAGGTGCAATATCGAACTGGTGTCTTA
>CALEST010000242.1 GCA_937907555.1 uncultured Sediminibacterium sp. | reverse complement strand
TGTGCTGCTCCTAAAGAATTGGAATACCGGACTGTCCAGAATTTTGAAATCAAGCAACTGGGTTTTAATCAGTCCAAACTGAATTTTGAACTGGTGTACTTTAACCCCAATAAATTTGGATTAGACCTCAAAAAGGTAGACAGCGATGTATATATCGACAATACCTACCTGGGGAAATTTCAGCTGGACACTTTAATGCGAATTCCCAAAAACAGTGAATTCGTACTCCCCTCGTCCATCAATATCAACATGCAGAATCTCTACAAAAATGCGGCCCAGTTATTATTCAAAAAGGAAATGACCATTAAGGCTAAGGGGAATATAAAAATAGGTAAAGGGGGTATTTTTAAAACCTTTCCCTTTACCTATGAAGGAAGACAGGAACTGAACCTGTTTAAATAAACTTATTGAACAGGTGGAATATGACAGGGTTTGGGGGGCTTGGGACCTCCGCCATCTTCGGCTCTTTTACAAATAGGTGGTAATTTGGCATAGGATTCCGGCACAGCTTTTTCATCGTTGGCATCAAATCCCGCATTGTTTAAAGCTGCTTTAATCATGGACTCATCGGCCCGGTCTGGCCAGAATTGAACTTTAATCTCCCCTTGTAACAGATTGATTTTCCATTGAATAAGTCCTGATTCCATAGTAGATTTATTGGCTTGCACTAGGTATTTTTCTAAAATAACCTTACACTCCCAGCACTTTAAATTATCAGATTTAATGGTTACCCATTGCTGTTTGGGCTGTTGGGCAAATGCCTGTAGAGAAAATAAAAATGCCCCTGCCAGAAAGATTTTTTTCATTGTAGACGCTATTTAAGGGTTCAAGCTAGTTACTATCAATTACTGAATTAGGTTGCAAATACTATTCCAGATTGCTATTTGCCCCAATTCGCAGGATCCTGGCTCCATTGCATCAGGGTTTCCTTGGTATCAGCCGTTACCAATCCCTTCTCAATAGCCAACTCAATCAAGGTTGGATAGTTGGTCAGGCTGCTGGTTTTTACCCCTGCGGCTTCGCAAGCTTCTTTGGCCGTATGGAAACCATAGTTGAATATAGACACCATCCCTACAATTTCTGCACCTGCGGCTCTCAACACATCTACTACTTGCAGACTGCTTTTACCCGTAGAAATAAGATCCTCAATTACCAATACCTGCTGCCCTTTCTCCAAAGCTCCTTCAATCTGATTGCCCAGACCATGCTCTTTGGGTTTGGGTCTAACATAAACAAACGGCAGTTTCAACTGATCCGCAGCCATCGCTCCCCAGGGAATCCCTGCTGTGGCAACACCTGCCAATACCGTTGCTTCCGGGTACTGCTCAAAAATGACACTGCACAATTCACTCTTTACAAAATCGCGCACATAAGGGAAAGACAAAACCTTTCTGTTGTCGCAATAAATGGGGCTCTTCCAGCCGCTTGCCCAGGTAAAGGGCGCTGCAGGACTCAATTTGATGGCTTGTACCTGTAGTAATTTTTCTGCTACTGCTTTTTCATTTGTCATGCTACAAAAGTAATTCCTATTTTCATTGCGAAAAGATGGAAATATGCACAGTAATCTGGAAAATGAAATGAAAATAATAGTTGCAGGGGGTGGATTGTTACTGAATGAACAGAATGAGTTGCTCATGATTTATCGCAGAGGCTCCTGGGACCTGCCCAAGGGCAAACTGGATGAAGGCGAAACTATGGAAGCCTGTGCCCTGAGAGAAGTGGAAGAAGAAACCGGTGTTGGTAATTTGATCTTGGGTGAGTTGTTGGGCATCACCCGTCATCAATATTTTGACCCCTATATAAAAGAAGAAGTGATAAAAGAAACCCATTGGTATTCCATGAATGTGAAAGGTCGTCCGGCTTTGATTCCACAAACAGAAGAAGATATTACTGATATCAGATGGGTGCCTTTAAAAGAAGTTCCTGAATTATTGAAAAACAGCTTTGATACGATTCGGGAAATTACCGGTCTTTTCTTTTCAAAACAGC
>CALEST010000241.1 GCA_937907555.1 uncultured Sediminibacterium sp. | reverse complement strand
CCCATCGATTTCACCATATCCATTGCAAGCGGGGTTAGCCTGGACCCGGCAGGGATAGTAACAGATTTGCCCTGTTTCTTAACCAGCTGCAGCAGATCGCGTTCTGAGAGAAATTTCTTCATATTACAGGTAGTCATTCATTTTGTTTAACTTCAGGTATTCCACCACTTTTTTTACTTCCTGCGCCTGATCCCTTCTACATACCAACAATGCATCTTTCGTATTGATGATAATGAAGTTTTCAGCACCAATGACCGCAGTGAATTTTTCCGGCGATTGAATATAGGTATCATGGCAGAAATCCAGATACACTTTCCCTTCCGTTGAGTTTCCGTAGCTATCCTTTTCAGATAACTGGTAAACTTCCTCCCAACTGCCAACATCGCTCCAGCCAAAATGACCTTTTACCAGAAATACTTTATTAGATTTCTCCATGATGCCATAGTCTATGGATATCCCCTTGATTTTACCATACACCTGTTCTAATAAGGGATAAAACTCCTGAGTATCAAGAACGGGATATAAGCAATTACATTCATGCATCATCTCTGGTAAGTACAATTGCATTTCATCCAGTATGGTGTCAACGCGCCAAATAAACATTCCGGAATTCCAGAGGTAGTCTCCGCTTTCAAGAAATCTGATAGCTGTTGCATAATTCGGTTTTTCAGCAAAGGCATGAACAGTGCAAATCCCATCGGTGAGTGATTTTTCAATTTGAATATATCCATATCCTGTTTCTGGTCTGGTAGGAGGTATTCCGATCGTGCCAAGTTGTTTAGACTCATAGGCAAACTTTGCGGCTATCTTCAATACCTTTTCAAATTCTTCCTTGTCAGAAATAAGGTGATCTGCCGGCAGAACGATGGATACAGCTTCAGGATCCCGCTTACTTATGATCATGGATGCCACTGCAATACAGGGGGCTGTGTTTCTGCCAAATGGCTCTTTGATGATGTTGTCTGCGGGGATAAATGGTAACTGTTCGGCTATTGCATCAGCGTGCAGAGTATTTGTGACAATTAAAATATTTTCATTTTCAATAAATCCCTGTAACCTTTCAATAGTCCTCTGTAAAAGAGAATTTGTCCCCAGCACATTTAAAAGTTGCTTCGGTTTCTTCTCACGGCTCATTGGCCAAAATCTTGAACCGACTCCACCAGCCATTACGATTGCATATAGATTCATCTTCATTACTCCATTGACTTAATCAGGTTTGTAAAAGCTTCTGCTTTATTGAAGTAAGTA
>CALEST010000240.1 GCA_937907555.1 uncultured Sediminibacterium sp. | reverse complement strand
GGTTTTTTCCTGAAAAACATAATCACTGTTTCTGGTAACTTTTAAAGAGTAGCTATTTTCAATCAGATTCCCTTCGCCATTATAGGCAAAGGTCCGCATCATGGCAATGGGCATTAATGGGAATAACCCCGAGAAATTAGTAGTAATAGAAATTAACTGACCTTGCGCATTATACTGCGGATAATCGGTACTGATGAGTCGATTGTTTTCCGTATAATTTTTAATGGAATCTACCCTGCCGTTGGTATAAAAGAATTCCATTGAACCAGTTTCGTGTTGAACTTTTGATAATAAATTACCCTGATAAGTGAATAGAGACTCATCGGTTGCCACTGTATTGTTAATAAAATCGTCAATATACTGACTGGTTAATTTAATTAATTGTTTACTTGAATTGTAGGTAAACAAATCAAACTCGCGATCACTGGTAGAAATTTTCTTGAGTAATTTCTGTTCAATGCCTGGTTCTGGTGCAGGCTGGTCCTGTTTTTTACAAGAAAAAAGTAGCACAGATAGTATTGCTACAAAAAACACATTCATTGATTTCATTTGAAAAAATTTTAGGTCACAAAGAACCTTGAAACATTTTTTCAAGAAAATCACATATTAATGTGAATAGGAATTCTTTAACAAATGAATGTTTTTCTTCTTTAAGAAGCGACTAAAATTTTCGGGGCCAATTCTTAATCCACCCACTCCACTCCAGTTGAAACTTACACTGTCACTCGCATGCAGGATAGCATTCAATGCTGCTTCATTAATACTAACAGCTCCCGCATTAATTCTTCTGGCAACCTGTAAAGCTTCCTCATCAGAGCCTGCAAAAACAGCAGCACCCAATGCATATTCAGAGTCATTCACCATTTCAATCAATTCGTCTGTTTGATCAAATGCCATAACTGGCATAATGGGTCCGAATGTTTCTTCACGCATAACCAGCATATTCTGCGTAACATTAACCAGAACTGTTGGTCTGCAGTAAAATCCTCCATTAATTTCTTCGCATTGTTTGCTACCAGTAACCAAAGTAGCACCCAAAGCAATTGCATCTTCCAGGTGGGTATTTATGGTTAACACCTGCTTTTCAAAAATAATAGGGCCAATTTCACCTTTAAGCAAATGCGTATCTATGAATTTTAATTCGTTTGCTTTGCTAATCAGTAAATCTACCAATGCATCATGAACAGAAGCATGCACATAAATTCTTTCAAAACTCAGGCAACTTTGTCCCGCATTGGTTGTACTTCCTTTCACAATAGCAGTAGCTGCCATTTCCAGATCGGCAGAGGATAACACTACTGCAGGATCTTTTGCGCCCAGATCAAATAAAACAGGAATCATTTTTTTACTGGCTGCCAGTAACACTTTTCTTGCAGAAGCAATGGATCCGGTAAAACAGATTAAATCGGATTTATCTGCCATCAAAGCGCCAGTTTCTACCGTACCAGGCGTAATACATAAAACTTCGTGCAAGCCAGGTACCAGGTCAATGGTTTCTTTTAATACCATCACATGCCTCGGTGTTACTTCACTCGGTTTAACCATTACGGCAGCACCGGATAATAAAGCAGGTAAGGTATCCATCATAGACAATGCCAATGGAAAATTCCAGGGGCTCAGCACGGTTATCAGCGGATAGGGAATCCATTCATTGTGCTGATCATAAAACTTTCGGGCAACCGCGCACCACTTGTCGATGGAATCAATCACCCAGTCTACTTCTGCAGTAGTTTCCCAGGTTCGGCCGGTGTCTGCAGCCAGGGCACCAACCAGTACTTCCTTCATTGAAATCAGCACAAGTTTCCATTCCTGAATTACCGCAATTCTATTGGCTATTCCGGAATGATACCAGGCAATTTGATTGGCGGATAATTTTCTCGCTGTATTACGAATGGTTTCAGGTTTACACTCCTGAAATTCAAAATCGTATTCACCAGTCCTGGGATTTCTTACTCGCATATTCGCATATAAAGTTATGCTTTGCGAACGTATTTTGTAAGTATAACAATCATTTGACCTTCAATCTTTCCTTCAATTTGTTCCGTATTATCGGGAACCAGACGAATATTTTTTACAACGGTCCCCATTTTTGCATTGAGACTGGTTCCTTTTACATCCAGTGATTTGGTAAGTACCACACTATCGCCGGCAAGCAATTGTTGACCATTGCAATCAACGTGTAAGTCTACTGAACTATCGTTATCGTGATCGCCGGTGGCTTTTGCCCAGGCCATGGTTTCATCGTCCAGGTACATCATATCCAATAATTCAGCAGCCCAGGCTTCCTCTCTTAATCTATTCAACATTCTCCAGGAAACCACCTGAATACCTGGCACTTCACTCCACATAGCGGTGCTAATACAATTCCAATGGGCATGATCCAGGGGTTCTTTTTTATCAATCTGCTGCAAACATTTCTGACAAATCATGATACAGTTGTTCTCTGTGGTTCTATCCACCGGAGGAACTTCGTATAAAGACAAGGGAGTTTCTGCCGCACATAGTTCACATTTGTGCTGGCTTCTTTCTAGAATGTTTTGCGCTACTTTCATAAAACAGGAATTGTTTAAAGCGCCGAAGGTAGGTTTTTTGATACGCAAGTTTCATGATTTTCATCATGTGCTAGCGCAGTAGCAGTTTGTGAAATTTCTCAATCTCTGTTTTTTCCAAAGGAGACATCACTTCATTGCGATTGAATTTTTCAAAGAGAAATACCACTCTTTTGTGCGAGGGATATTTATCAAGAATGGCCTGCATTTTAGCACCCAATGCCTCATCTTTCTCAAATAGCGGTTTACCAGCTGTTGCAGGATCCTTTGCCCGTGTATGCATTTTATGGATGGTGGCTTCCAGGGTGGCCAGCCAGTTGGCCGGCATATCTGGCACTTTGCTGGCTTTAGCCAAAAGTCCTTCCAGTTGCTTTTTGCTAAGACTTCCCCTTTCTTCGTACTGGTGCATCAAACTCATCACAAACAAGGCATCTGGATTATACTTATAACAAGCTTCCAGCACTTTATCAATGATATCTAATTTTCCCTTTGACACGATTCGAAGATACAAATGAGTTATCTTTCTACATAAAATTCAGCGATATGCATAAACTGCTTTTAGGGCTGCTCCTGATATCGGGTGCAGACCATGCGCTTGCCCAGAACAGCAAGGAAGCTTCTACCGAAAACATCAACCCCTATTTTAAACCTGTAAAATGGAGAAGCATCGGGCCCTTCAGAGGAGGCCGATCCAATACTGGTACAGGTGTTAAGGGAGATATCCATACCTATTATATGGGTACTACCGGAGGGGGT
>CALEST010000239.1 GCA_937907555.1 uncultured Sediminibacterium sp. | reverse complement strand
TGATTGTGCATTCGCTGATACACACCAATGAAAGGAAGAAACTGAATGCCGCCCGATATCGTAGCATTGATGGCCAACCACCAGTCGTAATATACTTTTTCAGGGAATGGCAAGACTGACTTTACAAATGAAGTTTTGGCAATACTGGCATGCCCGCTGACCGTATTGAACATGGCAAATAGCTCGGGGTCTTTGCCTTCAATTCTTCTGTTCTTTTTATTGGTCTGGGGATTGTTGGGTAGCGTAGTAGAAAACCTTACAGAATCACAATAAATCAGCGCAGTTTCTGGCTGAAGCGTGTTCATCATTTTACTAATTTTCTCCAGCTCCCAGATATCATCCTGGTCGGCAATGGCAATGTATTCACCACTTGCCATGCGAATGCCTTTTTCAAAATTGGCATTGTATCCTATATTGTTTTCATTGCGATAGAGCTGAATTCTTGTATCCTTGCTGGCGAGGTCTTGCAACAATGCATAGGTGTTATCAGTAGAAGCATCGTCCAGCACAATAATCTCATGCAAAGGATAGGTCTGTGCCAGAATAGACTGCACCTGTGCTGCTACATAAGCTTCTCCCTGATAGGTACATATTACTACGGACACCGATGCCTGCATATTTGTTTACTTTATCGCTAAGTTGTAAATATAATATTTAATTTAGTCGCCTCAGATCCTTCGCATGCATACGCAACAAGACTCTTTTCCGCTTATTTCAGTTGTAATAGCCACGTATAATGGAGCAAAATTTCTTGCAACCCAGTTAGACTCTGTATTGGCACAGGATTACCCGAATCTGGAAATCATTATCAGTGATGATAACAGCAAAGATGAAACCCTTGCTATTTTGGAAAACTATCAGCCACAATATCCTGCTATTCGGATTATCTGCAGCGAACAAAACCAGGGTTATATTAAAAACTTTGAACAGGGCTGCAAACAGGCAAAGGGAGTATTCGTTGCACTTTGTGATCAGGACGACCGCTGGCATCCGGAAAAAGTGAGCAAACTCTATGCGGCCATTGGAGACAATGCATTGGTCTATGCCGACTCAGTGCTTTGCAATGAAAATATGGAACCGATTGGCGTTAATATTTCGGATCGTGTTACTTGTAAAGACTTTAGCAGTCCATTGGAACAAGCGATTTTCTGCAGAATCTATGGTCATGCCATGCTAATCAGAAATGATTTTCTTCAACAGATTTTTCCTTTCCCTTCCATCATTCCGCACGATTGGTGGATTTCGTATACGGCTACATTGCATGGTGGAATCCGTTACATTCCGGAAGCATTGGCATGGTACCGTCAGCACAGCAACAATGTATTTGGTGCCGTTGGTGGTAAAAGAAACAAAACACAAAAAG
>CALEST010000238.1 GCA_937907555.1 uncultured Sediminibacterium sp. | reverse complement strand
CAGAGTAGTTCTTACCCTTGGCAATTTCTTCTTTGATACGCTCAAAAATAATTACGTTGGTATCCACGGCCATACCGATGGTTAATACCAAACCGGCAATACCAGGAGCCGTTAAAGTAAAGCCTAATGCACTCAATACCCCAATGGTGAATAATAGGTTCAAGATCAAAGCGATATTGGCAACCCATCCACCGGTATTAAAGTACAATAACATTAAAGCGAAAATCACTAAGAAAGAGATACCGAAAGATAAAGCACCACCTTTGATAGACTCGCTACCCAAAGTTGGCCCTACTGTCTGGCTCTGAACAATCTTAGCAGGAGCTGGCAATTTACCACTCTCTAAAATTTCAGATAAGTCCTGTGCTTCTTTAATAGTATAGTTACCGCTGATCTGTGAGTTACCAGTAGTAATAGGATCATTCACGTTAGGAGCAGAGTAAACAAAATTATCCAATACAATCGCAAGCGGTTTGCCCACATTTCTGGTTGTCATTTTAGCCCAGATATTGGAACCCACTTTGTCCATATTCATTTTAATGGCAATTCTTCCACGCTCATCGTAGTCCTGAGAAGCGCTGGCAATTCTGTCGCCTTCTAATTCTGCCTGACCATTATCAAGGGTTTTGATTGCATAAAGCATCAAGATATCCTTGGCTTTTGGATCATCCAATTCTGCCTTACCATACATGAAAACAAGATTGGAAGGAAATTTGGTTTTAACAGATTCCAAAGCAAGGTAATCGTTCAAAGTACCTGTGTCTTTAGACTGAATATAACCTAATGCAGCAGGAAATACAGGACGACCATTGTCCGCCTGATAAGGCTGAGTCATTTGCATCAGACGTAAAATTGGATTCTCGTTAGCTTTTAAAGCAGCAGAGTCCACTTTAGCAGTTGCTTTACCTGCAAGGGAAGAAATGGTTGCTGTTTTAGCAGTGTCAGCTTTAACAGTAGCGGCAGCAGCCGTATCTGCTTTTGGAGCAGAAAGGGTGGTTCCGTTCAGGTAATCCTGAACTGCTTTGTCGGCAGCTACAATCCCAGCCTGAACATCTTTATTCTCCCAGGTATACACTTCAAAAAACTGAAGGTTAGCGGTAGACTGTAAGTAGTTTCTTACACGATCCTTATCGTTTACACCTGCCAATTCAATATTGATTCTTCCTTTGGCAGGATCAGGGTTGATATTGTTAGATGAAACCCCGAAACGATCAATTCTCGTTCTTAAAATTCTATACGTATTGTTGAAAGCCGCTTCTGCTTGTTTGCGCAGATAGTTTTCAACTTTAGCATTGGAATCTTCAATCTTAATAGCATTCGCACTCTTTGCAGAAAACAATGGAGCCAGTTTTCCATCGGGGCT
>CALEST010000237.1 GCA_937907555.1 uncultured Sediminibacterium sp. | reverse complement strand
GTCTTGCCAAACCTAATTCGTTGGCAACCATTTGTAGCTTTTCTAAAGCTGTGTCAAGTTGCTCTTTGGTATGGGTAGCCATGATCGACATCCTGATTAGGGAAGAATCACTCTTTACCGCAGGAGATACCACCGGATTCACAAACACACCCTCTTCAAATAAGCGTTGGGTAAACTTGAAAGTAAGGAAGTTATCTCTGATATAAATTGGAATGATTGGCGTTTCAGATGCACCCATTTCAAAGCCCAGTTCCTGTAAAGCATTCACCATATAAGCGGTGTTGCTCCACAATTTTTCCAGTCTTTCAGGCTCTCTCTGTATAATTCTTAAAGCAGCCAATGCAGAAGCAGTTGCAGAAGGAGGTGTACTGGCACTGAATATCATCGGACGAGCCGTATGCTTCAGGTAATTGATCATTTCTTTGCTTCCCGCTACATAACCACCCAATGAAGCGAGCGATTTACTAAACGTTCCTACAATCAGATCCACTTCGTCAGTTAAGCCAAAATGATCCGCTGTACCTTTTCCTAACTTACCCAACACACCCAATGAATGTGCGTCATCCACCATCACCAGGGCCTGGTATTTCTTGGCTAATTGTACAATTTCAGGAAGCTTACAAATATCTCCTTCCATGCTGAAGATACCGTCCACTACAATCATTTTAATCGTTTCCAACGGCACAGTACTTAGCTTTTGTTCTAAATCCTGCATGTTGTTGTGGGCATATTTCAACACTTTGGAAAAAGAAAGTCTGGAACCTTCTATAATAGAA
Organism: uncultured Sediminibacterium sp.; assembly: GCA_937907555.1. Lineage (GTDB taxonomy): Bacteria > Bacteroidota > Bacteroidia > Chitinophagales > Chitinophagaceae > Sediminibacterium. The sequence goes on along the minus strand of CALEST010000237.1, from coordinate 1,508 downwards.
GCGTGATCCAGTTCATCCAGTATAATCACTCCATTTCTACCTGTGATGGCAGAAACAGCGCCTAAGTTGGTTTGAAACCCTGTAGTGAAAGTTAGGGCAGCTTCTTTACCGATATGCTTGGCTAAAGCTTCTTCCAGTTCAACGTGTAAATTGGAAGTGCCATTCAAGAAACGGGAACCGGAACAGCTACTGCCGTATTGGTCAATAGCATCTTTAGCCGCTTTTAATACTTCCGGATGATTGGTCAGACCCATATAACTGTTAGACCCAAACATTAAAACACGTTTGCCGCCTATCATCACTTCAGTGTCATTGTTTTTTTCAATAGCACGGAAATAAGGATAAATACCTGCGCTTTTTAATTCGTCCGGTGTAGTGAAGCTTCTAATTTTTTCCAGTAAACTCTCTTGAATCATTCTATTTACAATTTTGACTTTTCTGATTGAAACGCAGATTTCGAATCAAAAAACGCTGAATATTCTTGAATATTCAGGCTGAAACATTTGCAAAGGTATTAAATATTAAGAAGTTAACAGTAAAACAATATGAATATCACACTGATTTAGTAGAAATTTACTAAAAATCCCCCTAAAAACGCAAATTTCATGAACAAAACGACCATATTTACCCTATAAATCGCAAAAAAATGCTTAAAAATCTATTATTAGTAGCCTTTTTTCTATGCCTGAATACAGTATTATTCAGTCAAAACGAAGTTATCTCACTGTACCAGGGGAAAGTACCCGGTTCCGAGACCTGGAACAGGTCAGAAGCAGAGAACACCAAAAACGACTGGGGCTTAAGGATAGTGTACAATGTAGCCAACCCAACCCTTACCGTATTTAAACCAGAAGAGGGAAAGGCAAATGGCACTTCCGTGATAATTGCACCCGGAGGTGCTTTCAGGGCTTTGTCTATTGATAACGAAGGATATGATGTTGCGAAATGGCTGGTAAAAAAAGGGGTCACTTGTTTTGTGTTGAAATATCGTCTGGTAAAGAGCAATACCCAGGATCCTGTTACCGAAATGAATGCCATTTGGGGAAGTGAAAAATTTAATCAGCAGAATATGGAATTAATTCCATTGGCCATTCAGGACGGCAGAGCTGCCATTGCTTATGTAAGAAAAAATGCAGACCAGCTGAAATTAGATCCGAACCGGATTGGTATCATGGGGTTTTCTGCGGGGGGAACAGTAACTGCCGGAACAGCCTACGGGTTCAATGAAACCAACAAGCCGAATTTTATAGCTCCGGTTTATGCCTATTTTCCCAAAGAGCTCCAACAGAAACTGGCACCAGCTGCACCACCAGCATTTATTGTTGCAGCAACCGATGATCATTTAGAATTGGCTGGACATAGCGTGGATTTATATAGTCAATGGCTTTCCAATAAGCAGTCAGCAGAATTACATGTGTACGCCAAAGGGGGGCATGGATTTGGAATGGCGCAACAAAAAATTCCAACTGATGGCTGGATTGAACGGTTCGCAGATTGGCTTCAGCTAA
>CALEST010000236.1 GCA_937907555.1 uncultured Sediminibacterium sp. | reverse complement strand
TTTAAAATGGATTTGATTTCAGCAGATGCTATATCAGCTTTTGCTTTAAACCGGTCTTTGATAATTCCCATGGCAATCTTTTGTTAGATGAACTGTGCTTCAAAGGTAATTGAAGTTCCAACTGTAACAAAATCAATGCCAATATGGTTTTAAATTTTCACAAATAATTATTTAGGAGCTGTACGATACAAATACACCACAACCAAAAGGAATATCATATTGGGTATCCAGGCGGCCAGCAAAGGAGGCAAATCGCCTTTGGTAGAGAAAATGGTTGAAAAACGATCGGTAATAATGAATAATGCAGCGGTTACAAATCCCACCGCCAGGTGAACCCCACTCCCGCCTCTGACTTTTCTTCCTGCAACAATAGCTCCTATTAGAGTTAGTAAAAGTACGGTTATACAGGTAGCATCACGGCGATACCTTTCCACTTTTAAACTATTGAGTCCTTCAGAGCCCCGCAACTCTTCCAATGCAATAAAACGGGTTAATTCCGGTGTGGTCAATTTATCTTTCGTATACTTATCGCGTGTTAAATCAGAAGGCTTAAAATTAAAATTCATGAGTCGGGTGGCTTCCTGAATCACTTTTTCTTTCATGGGCTGTAGTTTGCGGTCAAAAACCACATCCATTTTCCATTTACGCGAAGCCGTATCCCAGATGATGGATTCTGCTCTAAGATTCTCCACCACTTCATTCCCCTTCACCGTATATAAAAAAACCGGCCCACCTCTTTTAACCATTGTATCATAGTAATGAATTCCTGCGTAGGTAAATGAGTCTATTCTTAAATAAATGTGATTCGACTGGCCCAATAAAGCATTGTAACTTGAATTGGCATCAATATATTTTGCTTCAAAATTTCCTCTCAACACATTCGCTTTGGGCACTACATACTGGTTGGCGAACCACAAAATGGTAGCCATGATAATCCCTCCAATCCAATAAGGCCTTAACCATCTGGAATAGCCGGTACCACTGGCAAGTATGGCTATGATTTCGCTGTTCCCTGCCATTTTAGAAGTAAAAAAAATAACTGCAATAAAAACAAAAAGCGGAAATAGCAATGCAATAATATGGGGTATAAAACCAGCGTAATAATCGGTTACAATGCGCCTGAAACCTAATTGAGAGCGAACAAAATCATCTGTTTTCTCGCTCACATCCACTACAACAGCAATCACTGCAAATAAAAAAATGGCAAAGAAGAAGGTAGTGAGGAATTTTCTAAGTATGTACCAGTCAAGCTTCTTCATTCATTCAAAGATAAAAAAATACATCCATTAAAATGGATGTACAATTTCTGGGCTTCAGTAGGTAGCGGATTAGTAAGCGTTACTAAAGTAATCACACTCATTCATCCGGCATACATTATATTATAAAAGTGAATAAATAAAAAACGCAGGCGCGCTTATCCACAGTGGTTTTGCCAGGGGGATTACAACCGCCGCTTCACTATTTCCAGCATTTCTTTTATCCAGCTCGCAAAACTATTATCCAGTATATGCTTGCGCGCTTCTCCAACCAGCCACAAATAAAAGCTGAGGTTATGAATACTCGCCAGCTGTAATCCCAAAATTTCTTCTGCCACAAACAAATGTCTCAGATAGGCTTTGGAATAATATTGACTGGGTTCAGAAGGTAAACCAGGATCAATAGGACTGAAATCCGTGGCCCACTTTTTATTTCGGATATTAATAACCCCCTGAGTGGTAAACAGCATCCCGTTTCTTCCGTTTCGGGTAGGCATTACACAGTCAAACATATCAATGCCCAAATCAATACATTCCAGTAAGTTCCAGGGGGTACCCACTCCCATTAAATAACGGGGTTTATCTACAGGCAGATTTTCGGTGCAAAGTGCGGTAAACTCGTACATCATTTCTTCCGGCTCTCCCACACTTAACCCACCAATGGCATTACCAACGGCATTCCTCGAAGCAATGTATTCACAGGAAGCTTTCCGTAAATCTTTATATGTACTTCCTTGTACAATCGGAAATAAATTCTGTGTATATCCATATTTATCCGGGGTATCCGCCAAACGGGCAATACAACGGTCTAACCAGCGATGGGTTAATTCCATGCTTTTTCTGGCATAATCATAAGTACTGGGATATGGTGGACATTCATCAAAAGCCATGATAATATCTGCGCCAATGCTTCGCTGAATATCCATTACCGATTCAGGTGAAAACAAATGCCTGCTCCCATCAATATGAGATTGAAAAACCACCCCTTCTTCTTTTATTTTCCTATTGGCAGCCAGTGAAAAAACCTGGTATCCACCACTATCTGTTAAGATGGGTCTGTCCCATCCATTAAAGCGGTGCAAACCACCGGCAGCTTCCAGTACGGCCGTACCGGGCCTTAAATACAAATGATAGGTATTGCCTAATATTATCTGGGCTTGTATATCCAGCTTCAGTTGCTGCTGGGTAACTGCCTTTACTGAGCCAACGGTTCCAACGGGCATGAAAATTGGCGTCTGAATCTGACCATGATCGGTTTGAATGGTTCCTGCCCTTGCAGCGGTTCCATTTGCGGTATGTTCAAGTGAATAACTTAGTGCAGCCATCCTGCAAAAGTACTGGTCTTTGCCCTATTTTTGCGGCATGATCATACCCGATATTGTCTGGACCATTTGTTTTGGACTTTTTTGTACAGTTATTGCCATTCAGGCTTTTTATTATTTATACTTCTTCAGAAGAATGGCTTACTATCATAATAAGGAAAAAGAAGTATCCGTTGAACATCCTGTTTCCGTTGTTATTTGCGCAAGGGATGAAGCACATAACCTTGTCAAAAATCTACCTGGCGTATTGGTGCAGGATTATCCCACTACCCACGAAGTGGTATTAGTAAACGACAACTCAACCGACGAAAGCAAATACGTTATTGATGAATTCAAGCGCTCCTTTAAAAACCTGAACATGATTGAGCTTACCCAGGAAGCCAAAATGATCAG
>CALEST010000235.1 GCA_937907555.1 uncultured Sediminibacterium sp. | reverse complement strand
AGTTAACAATTCTGAAATGGTTTTCTGCTTTTCTTTTGGTAAAAATAGCATTGCCTGTCCAGGCAAAAACCACTGCAATTTGTTGCCATCCAATCAGGAGTGCAATAATGGGTAGTAATGACCAGATGGGTCGGGTAATTAGCCAGAACAGCGCAGATAATATTAATAGTAGAATTAAATATGGAGTGCACAAGGCCAACACACCATGAAGCCAGAAATCATTGGGATTAATATAAGGTGAGAGGGAGGCAATTAAGAAGAGTAATACAACTATGGCGTTGCCGATAATAAATATTTTCTTTGTTGTTCTTCTTATCCAACCCTTAGCCATAGATTAAAATTACAAAAACATTCAATTGGCCAAACTAATATCTGCCACAAGCGGATAATGATCGGAAAGCTCGATGGATGGACTATAAAACTGTTTTGTTCTAAGGTTTTTTGAAGTTAGAATTACATCAATTCTTAATAGCGATTTAGCACTTCTGTAGGTTCCGCGTAAACCTGAACCAGCTTCCAGATATGCATCCTTCGTGTTTTTACGTAAAGAATGATAAACATAGCTTGCAGGAACGGAATTTAAGTCAGCACAAAAAATAAACGGAGTCTTGGTTTTTTCAAACTCCTGTAATACCAACAAAGCTTGTTTACTGTGAATCCTGTCAAAATACTCAAGCCTTTCTGCCATATTTGAATGAAATAATAAGGCCGTGTCTTCTTTTACATATTTTAAATCACCCAATAATTCTGGGGTTAATGTATTGTGATGTAAAAACATGGATTTGAAATGGGTGGTAAAAATTCTATAGCTTTTACCTTTTACATTGATGTCTGCATGTGCAACGCTTTCAGGATGTGAACTAAGTTTGTATTTCACTCTTGCACTATCCGTAATTGGGTATTTAGAGAATATGATGGTACCATAATCCAAATCGTCCATGCTGAAAAAGTAATAAGTAAAACCAAGTGAGTCCTTAATAAACTTCGTTACATCTCTTTCAGCATAACCTGGTGATACAATGTAGTCCTGAAAGCAAAGAACATCCGCTTCCATGCTTTTTAAAAAATCAAGCATGCTTTTCTGTTTCTCTACCCATGAATTATCGCCCGCTTGGCCGTACAAAAATTCATTCACATTCCAGGAGACTACTCGTAATGTATTGCTGTCTTTTGAAACAGTAAACTCTTTTTCTGCCCTGAAAGGATAGGTCTTAAAAAGATTTTCTGTTCCCAAAAGCAAGAAAAGAAAACACCACCATTTACCAGGATAGAAAATGATGACACAGAGCAAACACCATACAAATGCAGCAACTAATAAAACTGGAAAGCCGATTGCAAAGAATGTGATTCCCCGGAAAATAGTAGGATTCAGAAAGCCACTTAGAGAACTAATAATAAATGCTGGAATCAATATAGCCCCGCCAATATTGAAGATGATTTTTGAGTATTTGAAGAATAGGCTATTTTTCTGCATTATAAGTCTTGATCGCTGGCTCGGTTAAGGAATTCCTTTTCCTCTTCCGTTAAGAACGCATATCCGTGTTGGTTTATTTTATCTAAGATATCGTCCAGCTTCTGTTGGGTAACATTGGCAATTTTTTCATAGGGTTTTCTGTTCACCCTGTAGAAGTGTTTTTCCTGCTGTTTAATCTGATTGTTTTTTTTCTCCGGATTGAAAAGATTGTCCAGCCAGTCTACCAGCGCAATCATCCAACTGCTCCAGTCTCTTCCCTTTTGCAACTGCTTTACAAAGAAGAAGCCCATGGCACCGCCCGATAAATGAGCTGCTCCTATTCCCGCATTACCCCCTGATAAAGTGGCAAAATCAATCGCCACAAAAACCAAGGTTAATACCCAGAGCGGAATTCCCCCATTAATCATGGGAAATAAACGGTAATCGGGTGCCAGTGTAGTGGTAGCCAATGCTACTGCCATTACTGCTGCACCTCCGCCCATCATGGCCGGTGTGGTGAGTATATTTCTTTCCAATACAGGAAATAAGTTATTGGATAAAAGAAAAACCACTGCTCCTACAAATCCGCCATAGAGGTAAATGGGCAATAGTTTGCTGTTGCCAGCCAGGTCCTGTAAAATATATCCGAAAGCCCATAGCCACAATAAAGTACTGATCAGTTGCCAGATGCTCAAATGCGTGAACATAGTAGTGAACAGGGTCCATGGGCGGGAAAAGAAAATATCCGGAACAGGCGATAGTGTAAACCAGTCCAGAATTTGTTTATTGAAAAATTCCAATGGGATATCTGATAAAAAGTAGATGATCCTTATGAAGTTAATCAGTAAAAACACAAGGGAATTTACCGCGAACAGAAATACAAGCGCGTTATTGTCTTGTCCTAATAATATGTTTCTGGTACTTTTCTGTGATAAGAGTGACATATTAATAGAAC
>CALEST010000234.1 GCA_937907555.1 uncultured Sediminibacterium sp. | reverse complement strand
CACCTTTATCCTGCAATTCTTTTATTTTTTCTAATTTCTGGTGTGGTAATACTTCAGCAAAAAAATCGCTCATACCTAATTTTTTGGCAACTGTTTCAGCAACTTCTTTGTTATCACCTGTAAGTAAAACAGATTTTATATTATTTCTATGTAGCGTTGCAATGGCTTCTGCTGATTCCGGACGGATACTATCAGATAAAGAAATATAACCGGCCAGTTTATCATTTAATAAAACAAACACTACTGTTTCAGTTATATCAGCATTAAAACTTTCAGGGAGTGAAATGTTTTTCTCTCTCAGATAACCCGGACTTACTACTTTAATATCGTTGTTGTCAACAGTTGCTTCAACTCCCTTTCCTGTAGTAGCATTGAAATTTAGAGTTGCAGGGATTTGAATTGATAAATCTTTTGCTTTTTGAATGATGCCTGTTGCAATAGGATGCTCAGAATTTTGTTCCAATGCAGCAGCATATTTCAGTAATTCATTTTTTGAAAGGCCTTCTATTAATGAAACAATGTTTGATACCTCAAATTTTCCTACGGTAAGTGTTCCTGTTTTATCAAATACCAATGTGGTAATTTTTCTTGAGTTTTCAAATGCTGTTCTGTTTTTTATCAGTAACCCATGCTTTGCTGAAAGTGCAGTAGATTTTGCAACAACCAACGGCACTGCTAATCCTAAAGCATGTGGGCAACAAATAACAATTACTGTTACCATTCTTTCAATGGAAAAGGCTAAGTCTTTGCCTGATAAATACCAAACAAGAAATGTAGTAATACCTGCCACAATAGCTATCAGTGTAAGCCATCTTGCCGCCGTATCTGCAATCAGTTGTGTTTTGGATTTTGATTTCTGTGCATCCTGCACCAGTTTTATTACCTGGGATAAGTAAGAATCTTTTGCTCCGTGAGCAACAGCCACCTTAATGGCTCCATTACCATTGATAGAACCAGCAATTACTTTATCACCCTTACTTTTTCCCACAGGTTTTGATTCACCTGTAAGCATACTTTCATTGAGATAACTTTCTCCTTCTGCTATGATACCATCTGCTGCTATTTTCTCACCCGGTTTAATCAGAATCACATCGCCTTCTTTGAGTGATTCTGATTTTACATCTGTTACCATATCTCCATTCACTAAATGTGCATCATCAGGCATTAGCTGAACCAGTAATTCCAGTTCTCTCGATGCCCCTGCAACTGATTTCATTTCTATCCAATGCCCTAATAACATTATAAGGATAAGTGTTGCTAACTCCCAAAAAAAATCCATCCCCTGCAATCCAAACACTGTTGCTACGCTATAGATATATGCCACTGAAATTGCAAACCCTACAAGTGTCATCATGCCAGGATTCTTTACCCTCATTTCATCAACCAATCCTTTAAGGAAAGGCCAACCACCGTAAAAGAAAACAATAGACGATAAAAAGAAAAGAACATATCCGGAACCGATGAAACTGAAATGAATACTCAACCAATGTTGTATCATTTCTGATAACAACATAATAGGTACAGTGAGCACTAATACCACATAGAATCTTTTTTTGAAATCGGCAATGCCCGATGTATGAGCCTCGTGTCTGCCATGCGTTCCCGATTTTTTCAAAGGAACTAATGTCATTCCACACAAAGGACATTTACCTGGCCCGTCCTGAACAATTTGCGGATGCATGGGACAGGTGTATTTGGTAAATCCCTGTTGTGCTGTATTAATATTTACAACAAGGGCAGGTTGCTGTACATGACCTTCCTGCTTTTCTGATATATATTCTGTATGGTGATGATGTGAGTGGCTGTTATCTGATTCCCTTTTGACAGGAATAAGTTTCATTCCGCATATTGGACAATCACCCGGTTTATCCTGACTGATTTCAGGGTGCATTGGACAAGTATATCGTTGCTGTTCCATATACATATACTGATTATTTAATGAGGAAAGAGAGTTCAATTTTTATCTTTTCCCATACTACCGATATTTTCCCAATGTTGTTATTCTTCTCAATAAAATACTGCAACCTTTCAGTATGCTCATTTTTCTTTGGTTTCACCGTTATCCTCACGATGTCATCTTTCTCGTCATACTCTGATGCCAGGTGCTGTTCCCAATTTTTATTAATGATGATTGTCCATTCTTTTTTGTTAGGGATGGTAAAGAAAGCATACTTACCTGCCGGTATTTCTTTTCCATTTATTACTACTTTTTTCGGAAATTCAATAGTAGTAGCATCATGTGCTCCGGTTACCCATACTTCATCATAAGGAACAAGACCGCCCCATATAATTCTTTTACGAACTCCGGGTGAATGATAATTGATTTTAATACTATCGCCATTTACAATGGCAAAAGCCATTGATTTGATACTTTTCTTGGTTGTGTCTTTAACCAGGTTTGGATTATAGCATACTTCCTCTGTCTTTTGAGCTATAACGTTCAGGGAGATAAATAAAACAATCGTTGATAATAAAGATTTAAAAACTGTATTCATGTCTTTGATTTATGAATTGATTAATGATTATGTCCTGCCATCGGGTCGACCCCTTTTTTAAATACGAATTCGCTGTGCAGTAAATAAGCTCCTGTAAGCACTACCACATCTCCCGGCTTTAAACCTGATTTTATTTCAATACGGTCATTGCTTTCCAGGCCAGTCTGTACCATCACACTTTTAAAAGTATTTTTCCCGGTTTGTATCCAAACTGTTGGTCCCTTACCATCCCTTATTACAGCATCAATGGGAAGGGCGAGTGATTGCCGCTGAGGACTTTTCAATAGGACATACGCAGGCATACCTGGTTTTAACTGATTACCCGGGTTGGGAATAGAAACCCGGATAAGATTTATTCTTGTATCAGGATTGATTTCAGGATTAACAAACTCAATGCGTCCTTTTATTTCTTTATTATCAAAATCGGGAAGCTGTACAATAGCTGTACTGTTTCTGTTCACTTCAGCCAGTTGTGAAGTGTAAACCTGTGCTTCAGCCCATAAAGTTGACAGGTCAGCCAGTTTTACAATGGTTCCGCCTTCCATAGCATAATCACCTTCCCGGATGTCAAGTTGCGTAATATACCCGGAGGTAGTGCTGTAAAAAGTAGTTGTTGGTGAGGGCTTTTTTGTTTGGGCCAGTTCATTGATTTGTTTTTCACTCATTCCCCAGAGTAGCAATTTGTTTTTTGCACTTTGAATTAACTGGTCAAAGTCTATGACAGTTTCGCTGGAAAATATTTTCTTTTTATCCATTGCTAACAGATACTCCTGTTTGGCATTGTTCAATTCTTCGCTATATAAATCATAAAGCGGTGAACCTTTTTTTACATAGTCACCGAGATTTTTGTAGTACAGTTTTTCTACCCTGCCCATTACTCTTGAGCTTACTGAAGATGCTTTCATCTGGTCGAAATTCAATGTAGCTGTTAATACTAACTGGTCGCCGATGGTTCCATTTCGGACTGTATCTGTTTGTATGTTTCCCAATTGTATTTGCTGCTCACTCAACTGTAATTCATCTTTATTTTCACCATTCTTTTTTTTCACCGGTGTTAAGTCCATTTTACAAATGGGGCATTTGCCCGGCTTATACTCTACAACCTGCGGATCCATCGAGCAGGTGTAATATGTATCGGGGTCTTGAGGTATTTCCTTTTTATTCTTGCAGGAAATAAAAAAGAGAAGGGCTGTTGCTACTATTATGATATGTCGCATAATCAGTTTTTAATTTTGATAAAACTCTCACTGTCCATTAAATATTGGGCATTAGCGGCTACGGAATCTGTTGCTGTCAATCCACTTACAATTTGTATGTTTTTTTTATGAATAAAACCAGTACTGATTTTTACTGCCATAAATCCTCCGTTTGTTTTACTGAACACTACTTTATCCATTCCTAAGGAAAGCACTGCCTCCTTTGGCAACCAGTATGCATCTTTGGTATTTCCGAAAATGGTTGCCTTTACCTGGCTTCCGATTGGAATTTTCAGTTTGCTGTTATCAAAGTAAACTCTCGCAGTGAGTGTTTTGCTCTCCTTCCGGTAAAATGGTTCAATGAAATCAATGCTTGCCCTGAAATCTCTATCCGGTGCCGTTTCAGGAACAACTCTTACAGTATTCCCAACTTTTATTAATGACTGATTATCTCCATAAATGTTGAGAATAGTCCATGCCCTGCCGGGATTAAAGACAGTGAAAATAGATTGCCCTTTCTGAATATACATTCCTTCTTTTAACGAAAGCTCCTCGGTTATTAATGAAATATCTTTCATGATTCCTGTGGATGTATTCATGGCTCCTGCATTTGCTGCTTCATGAATATGACCACTATAATTACTATAAACCGAAATGGTTAAAGATGGCTTACCCGATTGAATGACCTGTTGTAGTTGATCATTACTCATACCAAGCAGCAACAGTTTTTCTTTTGCTGCCTGTATGAATGTTGTGTTTTCTGCATCATTCTTGAGCAGGAATAAAAGATTTTGCTGGGCGGCAAGTAATTCGGGACTATAAATGTCCAGTATCTTTTGTCCTTTATTTATTTTCTGATAGCGGTATCGCACATATAATTTTTCAATTCTGCCGGAAACTCTTGCTGAAATACTCCCTACCTGTCTTGTATCATAAGCAATACTTCCTAACGCTTCTATTTCTATTTGCTCACCTCTTTTCTCTATTGTTGTTACAGGAATTGATGATATAACAAATTCATTGGTAGGTTTCAGCAAAGATTCCAGTTCTACATCACCTAATTGCTTGCCGCCGGTTTCTTTTTTTACCAATTCCATTCCGCAAATTGGACATGTGCCTGGCTTATCCCTGATGATTTCAGGGTGCATTGGGCAGGTGTACTCAACTTTATCATGTTCATGGTTATCCTGTTGCATCTTCACTAAATCCATTCCGCACTTGGGGCATTTACCCGGCTTATCGCTGAATACAGAATCTTCAGGCATAGGACAGGTATACATTTCCTTTGTTGTTACTGTCTTATGCTCTGCATGAGGGTCTTTATTATTGTTGCAGGCAAACACAGCAAAAATCAACAACAGGCAACTAAAAATAAATAGTTTTTTCATTTTCTGCTTTGATTAACTCAATTGATATTGTAACATCATACCATCATCTTCATGTTCGAGGTTATGACAGTGGAAAACAAATTTTCCTGTATTGTTTTCAAAGGGTACAATCACCTTAACAACTTCACCGGGCATGACCAACACAGTATCTTTCCACCCAGCTTCCGATCCAATACGATTTCCTCTCCCGCCGGTTCGCTCCAATACCTGAAAAAAAACACCATGCAAATGCATGGGATGTGGCTCATCGCCCTTGCTGTTATCAAATACCCATATTTCATTGGTATTTGCAGCAACATTTTCATCTATCCTGTTGCTATCAAACAATTTTCCGTTGATACGGTGACGCATTTGCATTCCATCATTCATAGGATACCCATGATGCTCCATTGCATTGGAAATTTCAAATGTTCTTGTCTTAACAGCTGATGAAGCCGGAACAGTTGTTACGTTTGAAAGGATTGCAGGAACAGTGAATGTATCGGTAACACTTCTGGTTACTTTAAACTTCATGATTTTAAAATGCTGCTTGCCTTGTGCATCTCCGCCATTACCAAACTCTTTGCTGGTTAAATATATTTCTGTGCCAACTGATACTCCGCCAAAGTTTACCAGTACATCCAGTCTTTCACCGGGTGCAGCTATTATTTCTTTTACGGTAACCGGGTTTTTTAAAAGACCTCCATCGTTTCCTATTATTACCATATCAGCATTATTGCTCAATGCAAGGTTATACACTCTTGCATTGGAACCATTTAAAATGCGAAGACGATAGAAACGGGTGTCAACCTCAGTATATGGTGAGTAAATACCGTTGACAACAATTGATTCTCCCATATAACCCGCCATCACTTCCTCCATTGAAGGATTATAAGTGATTCCATTTAATGAAATACGTTTATCCTGTATTACTAAAGGAAGCTCATACTGACCCGATGGGAGATTGAGCGGCGCTTCTTCAGCATCATTAATAATAAACAAACCTGCAAGACCCTGGAACACCTGCTTACCCGTCATTTCATGCGGATGCGGATGATACCAGCTTAACCCTGCCCGTTGGTTTACGGTAAACTGGTAGCGAAATGTTCCGCCTGCATTTGCCAATTGGTCGGGATGTCCATCCATAAGAGCAGGAATTTTTAACCCATGCCAATGTATATTTGTTTGTTCGGAAAGATTGTTCTGCAAAAGTATGTTTACGTTATCGCCTTTGTTTATTCTGAATGAAGGGCCTAATAAACTGTTGGGCTGATAACCTAAAATAGGAATATTCGTCCCTTTCAAATTCGCAGTCGTTGATTGTGCCGTAAGAGTATGATTTGCTCCGGCCTGTGATGGAAAAGAAAGTAGTGTTGAAAAATCGCCTTCAGTGACCATTACCGGTTCAGTCATTAAACCCCGGTGATGTTCTTTTTTACATCCGGAGCAACTGGCAAGAAAGCCAGCAACGGTGCCACCGGTGATGACGGTTCCGGCACTAAGACCGGACAGCTTTATAAAAGACCTTCTTTTCATATAACTGGTTTTATTTTTTTTCAATAATTCTTTCAATCGTTACTTGTAACCTAAGTGACTGGTTCAGCAATTCTATGTATTCAAGTTGTTTCATATTCAACCTTTCCCAGGCATCATAAAGCATAAATAGCTCCTCAGTGTTTTGTTCATATCCCAATTGCATCGTCTTATAATTATTTTTCAATGCAGGAATAATATTTTCCTCATAGAGTTTAAGTTGTTTTTTCTTTAACTCTAATTCATTACGCATACCATAAGCCATCCCGCTGTATTCGTTCACCATCATTTCTTTCTGTGATTGAATGGCGTTGCTTTTCCATTTCAAACTTTCGATATTGGCCTTATTCATCTTTGATGACCATTTCGCCATAGGAATCCGCACCATACCCATAATAGTGTATTGCAAAGGCTGACCGCCAAAGCCAAACATATTGTCGTAGCGAATTCCAAATTGTGGTTTGAGTGCAGCTTTCTCTGTTTCCTGTTTCAGCCTGTTGAGATTAATTTCCTGGTCCAGTGATTTTAAATCGCTGCGGTTACTGTAAAAAAGAGTGCTGTCGAATACAATGCCGGAATAATCACTTAACTGATAAGTGCTGTCAATATCAAAATCAATCATAGCATTTCTTCCCATTAACGCATTCAGGCGGATTCTTTTTTCACGGATATCGTTCTCAAACATCAACTGCATATTCTTTACATCGCCCAATGCAGCTTTCGCTTTATAATAGGCACTGATTTTTTCCAACCCGTTTTTATAACGTATTTCAGCATTCTTAATCATGAAATCAAGAATTTTTTCATTCTCATCCAGTATCACCAATTTCTTTTTCAGGATTATCCATTCGTAGTAAAACTGTTTTGCATCATTGATTAGCTCATTTAGGGTGGCATTTTTCTTTTCTTTCTCCACGGATGACATTGCTTTCATGTAGCGTTCATCCGCATCCAGTTTTTTCTTATTCGGAAACATCTGTTCTCCCGAAACCATCACTGAGCCCATGCCGGGAATATCTCCTTCCCTGTGCCATAAACGTACATCATAAGGTGTCATAAACTGGCCGATGCCAACCTGGGGCGGCATCCAGCTTCTTGCTCCTTTGGCAGCTTCGTCCATTGAGCGGATTTCATTATCATACATTTTCAGTACCGGATGTGATACTTTGATGCTGTCAATAAGAGCATCGAGCTTTAAGGTTTGAGCACTGCTGCTGTAAGCAACAGATAATGCAAATAATGCCGGAAGTAGTTTATTCTTTAACATCTATTAATTCAATTTTTCCTTTACGTTTGAGTTCTCGTTCTTTTATCATTTCAAATATTACAGGTGTAATCAGTAATACATAAATAGTGGATGAAATAGTTCCCCCAATTAAGGGGATAGTAATAGGCCGCATTATATCACTGCCTACACCGGTAGCCCAAAGAATAGGAATTAAACCAAAAAGCCCGACCGACACTGTCATCAGTTTGGGCCGTAGTCTTTTTGCAGACCCTTCGATAACAAATTCCCTTATAATTGCTGGGGTAAGTGTTGCTTTAGAGTTTCCATGTTTTGCTACCATGTTTTGCATGGCTTCATTCAGGTAAATGGTCATCAGCATGGCCGTTTCAATTGCCATGCCGAAAAGTGCAATAAACCCAACGGCCACTGCCACCGATAAATTGATGCCATAAAAATAAACCATGAATACGCCGCCGATTAATGCAAAGGGAACCGTTATCATGGTAATGAATGCTTCTTTGAAAGAGTGGTAAGTAAAATAAAGCACCATAAAAATGATAATGAGTACAATTGGTAAAATCATTTTCAATGTGCGGTTAGCCCTTATCTGGTTTTCCCATTGACCGCTCCATTCCAGGAAATAACCTTTAGGTAATTTAGTTATCATCTGGTTTAATCTCTCTTGTGCTTCTTTCACTGTACTTCCCAAATCTCTTTCTCTCACATTAAATAAAACAGTACCTCTTAGCATTGCATTTTCAGAGTTAATCATCGGCGGACCATCACTTATTTTAATATCTGCTACAGCCTCCAATGGAATGGGGCCGAAATTCATTGTTTGTACTTGTATTCGTTTCAAGGCTTCGAAGTTGTTCCGGAAATCCTGACCGTATCTTGCATTTACTGAAAAACGCTGACGGCCTTCGATGGTAGTAGTGAGTTTCATCCCTCCTAATGCACTTTCAATAACAGTGTTCACATCATCCACACTTAATCCATAACGACCTATTTCTTCCCGCTTTACAGTAATGTCAATATATTTACCACCGGTAATTGGCTCTACATACAAATCTTTTACACCATCAATTCCTTCTAACTGTTTCTTTATGGTTTGTGCAAATGCATAAATGCTATCGAGGTTTTGTCCGTACACTTTTAATCCCACATCAGTTCGGATACCTGTTGATAGCATATTAATACGATTGATGATTGGCTGTGTCCAACCATTAGTAACACCGGGTATCTGCATTTTTGAATTAAGTTCATTGATGATACCATCCTTTGTCATCCCCGCCCGCCATTCTGATTTTGGTTTCAGTAAAATGATGGTCTCTATCATGCTGATGGGGGAGTTATCAGTGGCTGTATTTGCCCTGCCTGCCTTGCCCAATACATGCGACACTTCGGGAACTGTGCGAATGATTTTATCCTGCACCTGTAGCAATCGTTTTGCTTCTGAATTAGAAACATCAGGCAATGTAACAGGCATAAATAACAATGAACCTTCATCCAGCGGCGGCATAAACTCAGAACCGAGACGGGTCATCATGATAATGCCGGTAGCCAAAGCGATAATGTTAACTGCAATGGTGGTCTTACGCCATTTCAAACACCATTTCAGAATGGGAGTGTATATCCTTTCCAATGTACGGGTGATGGGGTTTGCAGTTTCTGGTTTTAATCTTCCTTTCAGAAAAAATGAAATCAATACCGGCGTTAATGTAATGGCCAGCACTGCATCAATCAACAGGATAAATGTTTTTGTCCATGCCAGCGGATGAAACAATTTTCCTTCCATTCCGGTTAATAAAAAAACCGGAAGGAATGACGTAACCACAATGATGGTGGAATAGAATACACCCGGCCCTACCTGCTTGGATGACTTTTCAATAATATCACTCCTTTCCTTGCTTGTCAACGGGTCTTTATTACTTTTAAACCACTTTGCCATGCTTAATCTTTGTTGGATGAATTAATTTTTGCTGATTGTGCTTCGCTGATATGCCGGTAAGCATTTTCCACCATTACAATACCATCGTCCACTACCACGCCAATGGCGAGGGCAATACCCGTTAATGACATAATGTTGGAAGAGATGCCAAACATTTCTAAAAAAATGAAACCTGCCGCTACAGAAATTGGTAACTGAATTAAAATAATTACTGCACTTCGCCAATGAAAAAGGAAGATGAGTACGACCAAAGAGACCACAATCATTTCCTCAATCAACGTTCCTTTGACTGAATCAATCGCTTCTTGTATCAACGTGCTGCGGTCATATGATGTTTTGAAGGTTACTCCCTCCGGCAAACCTTTCTCCACTTCTTTCATCTTTGCTTTCACTGCTTCAATTACCTTATTGGCATTTTCATTGTAACGCATCACTACAATTCCTCCAACCACTTCACCTTTTCCATCCATATCAAATATGCCAAGACGTAAATCACCGCCCATTTGTACAGAGCCAATATCTTTTACCCTTACCGGTATGCCATTGTAATTACTCAATGCTATATTCTCAACATCCTCTTTGCTTTTAATATAACCCAGACCACGGATGATATAAGCCATATCTGCCATTTCAAATTTTCTGCCACCCACATCATTGTTATTCGCTTTCACTTTATTCATTACATCCATCAGTGAGATATTATAATACTGCAATTTCACCGGGTCAACTACCAACTGGTATTGTTTTTCAAAGCCACCAAAAGAAGCTACCTCCGCTACCCCGGGAACTGTTTGTAATGCAAACTTGATATACCAATCCTGCAATGCTC
>CALEST010000233.1 GCA_937907555.1 uncultured Sediminibacterium sp. | reverse complement strand
ATTTATTTACTTCACCCAGTAACTATAGCACCCGTATCATTGACTTGTTTACCCCAATTGGTAAGGGTCAGCGTGGATTGATTGTGGCGCAACCGAAAGTGGGTAAAACCATGTTGTTGAAAGAAGTGGCCAATGCCATTGCGGCCAACCACCCGGAAGTGTATTTGATGGTTGTTCTGATTGACGAACGTCCGGAAGAAGTTACCGATATGGAGCGTAGCGTAAATGCAGAAGTAATTGCTTCTACCTTTGATGAGCCTGCTGAAAAACACGTAAAAGTTTCTTCTATCGCTTTACAAAAAGCAAAGCGTTTAGTAGAGTGCGGACACGATGTGGTGATTCTATTGGATTCAATTACCCGTTTGGCAAGAGCACACAATACCGTTGCTCCTTCAAGTGGTAAGGTATTGAGTGGTGGTGTGGAAGCAAACGCTTTATTGAAACCCAAACAATTCTTTGGTGCTGCACGTAAAATTGAAAACGGTGGTTCATTAACCATTCTTGCAACCGCCCTGGTTGAAACAGGAAGTAAAATGGACGAAGTAATCTTTGAAGAATTCAAAGGTACCGGTAATATGGAATTGCAGCTGGAAAGAAAACTGGCCAACAAGCGTATCTTCCCTGCTATTGACCTGGTGGGTTCTTCTACCCGTCGCGACGACTTGTTATTAGACAAGGAAGTGTTGCAGCGTATGAATATTCTTCGCGTTTTCTTAAACGACATGAATCCAGAAGAAGCAATGAACGAATTGTTGAAACGCATGCGCGGAACCAAGAACAACGAAGAGTTCTTAGCAAGTATGAACAGATAGTTTTTAGAAAAGAAAATAATTTTTAAAACATAATTAAATAGGGCCCCGAAATATTCGGAGCCCTATTTTTATTTGCTTAAATGCGTATCAAACAATTTTAATATCCGCTTGTACTCATCTGTCCAGCTACTAGGTTCTACAAAGCCGTGATCTTCCATTGGATAAACAGCCAACTCCCAATTGTCTTTTTTAAGTTCAATTAATTTTTGTGATAAGCGAACCACGTCCTGAAAATGCACATTCACGTCTACCATGCCATGGCAAATCAATAAATGATTTTTTAAACCTCCGGCAAAATTGATGGGCGATGATTTTGCATAAGCAATAGAATCCTGCACGGGTTCATTTAATATATTGGCCGTATATCCGTGATTGTAATGTGCCCAATCGGTTACTGGTCTTAGTGCTGCACCCGCTTTAAATACATCCGGTGTAGTAAACAATCCCATCAAGGTAATAAAGCCTCCATAAGAACCACCGTACAGTCCAATTCTGTTTTTGTCGATGCCATAATTTTTTACCAGGTAATCTGCGGCATCCACATGGTCGGTTAAATCCTTTCCACCCATATGTCTGTAAATGCCCGTTCTCCAGTCTCTTCCATATCCGCTGCTGGCCCTGTAGTCAATATCAATGACGGTGTATCCTTTGTCTGCTAATAAATTATTAAACATGTATTCTCTGAAATAACTGCTCCACCAATAATGCACGTTTTGCAAATAGCCGGCGCCGTGCACAAAAAACACTGCAGCGCCATTTTTCTTATCTGCAGCTGGTTCATAAATTCTTGCATAGATGGATTGTCCGTCTCTGGCTGGTATGGTGGTTACTTTGGGTTCTTTCCAGTTGTATTTTTTAAATTCATCGCTCATGGAAAGATTGGTAACCTGAATGGGTTTTTTACCCGGAGCATTTTCCTGCACATACAATTCCCAGGGCTTATTAATATAAGAGTAACGATACGCAATCCATTTTTCATCAGGGCTCATGCTTACTTCATAGCCACCTTCCCATGGAGTGATTCTTTCTTTTCCTGTTCCGTCAATTTTAATTCGGTACCAGTTTTGTTTTCCGGGATGGGTTTCGTTGCTCAGCAAATAAAAATATTGTTTGTTCTTGCTTAAGCGCAATTCCTGCACTTCATAGTTTCCTGAAGTAAGTGCTTTCTTGCTCTGTGTTTTGGTATCATAAACATATAAGTGGGAATAGCCGGTGGCTTCACTTTGAAAATAAAACAACTCATTGTTTACCCAGCCAATTCTGGTTCCGAAATTCCCTCCGCCAATGCCAGGACCCGCAATCCAGGCTTCGTCTCTTTGTCTGTCGATGGGAACCAATTTTCCGGTAGCCGCATCCAGTTGCATGATCCATCTGTCTTTATTGTCCTGTGAACGGATATCAACAATGGCATAAGTTCCTGTTGCATTCCAGTAAGGTCCGTATATGGCAACCGGTCTGCTGCTTGGTTTTTTGCCTTCGTATCTTTTCGGATAATCTTTTGCGTAATCAGGTAAATCCTGAATGCCCGGTATGGCATCTGTTTTAATGAGCATCAAAGTATCGCGTTGTCTGTCCCAAACATAAAATTCAAACCTGCCCAAAGCGTTGCCCACTTTGGTTCTGGTATTCAGATCTGTGGTATAACCAGATTCTGTAACATAATCCGGAACAATGGTGGGTTTGTTTCCGGCAGGTGCCTGATACAAACGATAAGTTACAAAACGTGCATCAGGACTAATTTGCAGGCCCTGCATCATTTTGTCTCCTGTGGCAATTCGCTTGATGGTATCGTTATAAACAATTCTGTTTTTTGCGAGATACTCATTGCGCAGATCTCTTTTTTCTTTTCTTTCTTTCAGCACTTCAAATAAATCTAGTTGTTGTTGCTGCAACCATCCGTTCTGTGTTAGGGTGTTGATGGGAGCTGAAGAGCGATTGAAATTTCCGCCAGTTGTACTCCCCCCGCTACCAATATTGGTTAACTGCATCAGTACACCCGATTTGGTATGCCAGGCAAAAATGTTTCCGGACTTGTTAAATGCAATCCACTCGTCGTTTAAAATAAAGGAAGGATTAAACTCCTGTTCTTCGGTTTGCGTTACCCTTGTTGTTTTGTTTGTTTTTACTTCTGTCCAGTATATATCTCCACGAAAACCATATACCATCTGTGTTCCGGCCGCATTATACACCGCGTTGCTAAGTGCATTGTTTCTTTCAAGAATATTGGCATTCGCTTTTTCCGGTGCAGTTGCATTGATGGCAAATGCATACAATGAATCGGAAATATTTTTCTGAGGATTCCAGTTAAAGTAAACAGTTTTACTATCATGGCTCCAGAAAGCATTGGAGGGAGAAGTGCCCATCCATTTTGGATCGCGCATAATATAGTCGACCGTTAAAGACTGGGAATAACCGGCATGTACAAAAGCCAGCGAAAGCAATAGAAATATTTTTCTCATACTCTTGGTTTAGAGAATAAATCTATTGTATTCTGTGTAGGAATAATTTTCTGGACCGCTGTTTTTTATGAATGGATAAACTGCCTACTTATAGTAATGATTGGCTTCAATATATTCCCTTACTTTTTCGGGAACCAGGTACTGTATGCTTTTTCCTTCTTTGATATTGTTTCGGATATGCGTTGCAGAAATAGAAAGCATGGGGGCATCCAGCATCACCGCTTTTGCACCATCGGGAATGGTTGCAGAAAATCCGGGCCGGTTATAAATCACAAAAGAATATTCGGCCAGAAGGATAGAAGCATTTTTCCATTTATGAATATTCTGAAAACTATCTGATCCTAAAATAATCGTGAATTCGTGTTGCGGATATTTCTCTTTTAAATATACCATCGTGTCAATGGTATAAGAGGGTTTGGGTAATTTGAATTCAATATCCGAAGCTCTCAAACGTTCATCGTCTTCAACGGCCAACGTTGCCAGGTGTAGTCGGTGGTACTCACTCAACAAACTATGTTCCTGTTTAAAAGGATTCTGGGGCGACACAACCAGCCAGAGTTGCTGCAAATCGGTTTCATTTAATACATGACTGGCAATAATTAAATGCCCCGTATGTATAGGATTGAAAGAACCGAAGTAAAGGCCGATTTTCATCTAAGTGACTGATTATCAATGTTTTATTAAATATCTTCCGTCACGAAGATACTATTTGCCTCGCTTAAACGTAAGCTTAGCCGGTAACCGGAAACACAAATAGAGATGGGATCTCCCAAGGGAGCAATTTGTTCCACTTTTACCTTTTCGCCTGGTACACAGCCCATTTCCATCAGCTTTATAAAGATCTCGTCTTTTTCAAATGAGTCTATAATTCCCTTTTCTCCTGCTGATAACTCAGACAATCTTTTCATATTCTCAATTATACCATAAAGGTAAACCCTCCCGTATTGGTTTTGTTACGAATTTTGGAGTAATCAAGTACTATGGCTAAAATCAATTTCAGGAGCGGAGATCGCCCATTTATTTTCCCGGACAAAACCGGACTCAAATCCTTTATTGAAACCCTCTTTAAAAAAGAGAGAAAAGAACTGAGGGAGATCAACTATATCTTTTGTTCTGACGAAATGCTTTTGAAAATTAATCAGGACTTTTTACAACACAATTACTACACCGATATCATAACATTCGGTTTACAGGAGCCAGGTCAGCCTATTGAAGCCGAAATTTATATCAGCATTGACCGGGTAAAAGACAATGCCACTCAGCATGGGGTTGGTTATGAAAATGAAATGATGCGGGTGCTCTTTCATGGAGCTTTGCATCTTTGCGGTTATAAAGACAAAAAGAAAAGTGAAATTCAGGAGATGAGGGCAAAAGAGGACCAGTATTTGCAGTTGATAGCCAAAAGAAAATAATCAATGCGCTGGACTGTTTTTGCTTTCTGCTTTCTATTGAATCTCGCTTTTACAACATACACAACTAAAGCCCAGGGATACAGCCAGGTAGTATTAACGGATATTCCCTTTGAGCCAACCATTACCATCAAGAAAGAAATAAAGGAAAGACTGGAACGAAATCCGGTTTTTCAGGCTTCAGACCGCATATCCCAATCATTTATGTATTGGGTAAACTATTCCAGACTTTTTCCAAAAGAATTCAGGGACTCAGCCCTGATACCTTATTTACAGCAACAGCCCAGATTAAAGGGTAAATACGCAAATAGCTTATTGGAAACATTGGACAAAGCCAATGCCCTTCCATTTTTAGATCCGGAAGAGAAACTAAGTAAAGCAGCCCGTGACCATGCAAAAGATATTAAAAGGAACGGGGGGAGCGTAAGCCACCGTTCATCGGACGGCTCCAGCTTTGGAGACCGGATGAGAAAAGTAGGGTACAGAGGCTGTACGGCAGAAAATATTTCCCTGGGAAAGGACAGTTGGGGATTAAGCTCCCTGCTCTTGCTTTATCTCGACATCAACCTTCCCGACCTGGGCCATCGCAAGAATCTTCTAAATCCCAATTATAGCAAAATGGGGGTTAGTTCTGTCCAACTAGACGGAGATCAAACACTTATCGTGCAGGAACTGGGCTGTGAGGAGATCAATAAGTAAGGTTCCACGAATCCCCGTTTCACACCGGAACATCCGTGTTCCACGGGCAACCGTTTCACCATGAAACAATTTTACGTGTGTTCCACGAATCACATTTACCTTTGGGAAATGAAAGGAACAGACAATAAGAATGAAAAGAGAAAGTGGCAGGTTGCCTTCAGGCGCTTTGTACTTGAAGGAAGCCCAAGCGAACAATATGCCCCTTACTTTGGACTACACAGAAAAGCACTGAGGGAATGGTTTGAAACTCAGTTTACAGGGGGCCAAAGCTGGGAGAACTTTGCAACTGCCTGGCAATTTGAACACGTGATTCCTGTTTCCTTTTTTGATACATCCAAGGAGGATGAACTAAAACTATGCTGGAACTTCTTAAACATAAGGGTGGCTTCACTGGAGGGAAATGGAACTTCAACAGACTTGACTTTTGCTAAAGCCTATTTTGAAAAGCTCTATGCAGATACAGGATTTTCGGAGGCAGCAAAGTTTATTGCAAAAATTGAATCCATCACAAACAATAAGAGCTTGGAATTAACCGATCAGCAATTGACGTTTATTCAATCCAATATAAGAGACCTGGAAGCAATACCTGGTTTTAACAAAGAGGAATACGCGCAGTACCTGGAAACGGAATCTGCCCAGGCAATTCTTACGGAAAGAGAAATCCTAAAAAAATTCGGTTAGGGGGATTCCTATAATATCTTTGCACCATGTTTTCAAAATACGATGTAATTGTTGTTGGCGCGGGTCATGCTGGTTGTGAGGCCGCCGCCGCTGCTGCCAATCTGGGTAGTTCTGTTTTGTTGGTTACCATGAATATGCAAACCATTGCACAAATGAGTTGCAACCCGGCAATGGGTGGTATTGCCAAAGGACAGATTGTTCGTGAGATTGATGCACTCGGTGGATACAGTGGAATCATTACCGACCTAAGTACCATTCAATTCAGAATGCTGAATATGAGTAAGGGGCCGGCCATGTGGAGTCCAAGAGCGCAGAACGATCGTATGCTCTTTGCTGCGAAATGGAGAGAGTGGTTAGAGAAAACACCCAATGTAGATTTTTACCAGGACATGGTAAAAGAGATCATTATTAAAAACAATAAAGCCTGTGGCGTCATTACCGGACTGGGTCATGAAATTATGGCCGAATCGGTTGTGGTTACCAGCGGTACATTTTTAAATGGAGTAATTCATATTGGAGAAAAACAATTTGGTGGTGGAAGAGTGGCGGAAAAAGCAGCGACCGGAATTACCGAACAATTGGTTGCATTGGGCTTTGAGAGCGACCGATTAAAAACAGGAACACCACCAAGAGTAGATGGCAGAAGCCTTGACTACGCTAAAATGGAGGAACAGAAAGGAGATGAACATATTGTTGGTTTTTCTTATATGAATATTCCAAGGGTTAAAGCTGAACAACAAAGAAGTTGTTTCATTACTTATACCAATAGCACTGTTCATGATTTATTAAAAACAGGTTTTGACAGATCGCCCATGTATCAGGGAAGAATTGAAGGAGTGGGTCCCAGATACTGTCCAAGTATAGAAGATAAAATCAGTCGCTTTGCGGATAGAGATCGTCACCAGTTATTTGTGGAACCAGAAGGTTGGGATACTGTAGAAATATACGTTAACGGATTTTCTACCTCTCTGCCAGAAGAAGTTCAGATGGCCGCCTTGCGTCAGGTACCTGGTTTTGAAAATTGTAAAATATTCAGACCCGGTTATGCAATTGAATATGACTATTTCATGCCTACCCAATTAACCCATGCACTGGAAACCAAACAAATCAGCAATCTGTTTTTTGCAGGACAAATCAACGGAACCACAGGTTACGAAGAAGCCGCTTGCCAGGGATTGATGGCTGGTATTAATGCACACCAAAAAGCTAAAAACAAAGAGCCTTTTATTTTAAACAGATCAGAAGCCTACATTGGTGTTTTGGTAGACGACCTTATTAATAAAGGTACCGACGAACCTTATAGAATGTTTACCAGCAGGGCTGAATTCAGAACCCTGCTAAGACAGGACAACGCAGATTTAAGACTTACAGAAAAAAGTTTCAGAATTGGTTTGGCTTCAGAAGATAGAATGAGAGCGGTTTCAGATAAAAAAAATCATGTGGAAGAGATCAAGAAAACCATGAGCAATTTTGCTGTTGAGCCAGATTTGATCAACCCATATTTCTCTTCTATTCAATCTGCAGCCCTAACAGAAAAACAAAAAGCAGCAAAAATTATTTTGCGACCCAATGTTACATTGGAAGATATGACGGCCCATTTGCCTGAATTGGCGGAAGGTTTAAAAGAATATTCTGAAGACGAATTACTACAGGCAGAAATACAAATAAAGTATGAGCGCTATATAGAAAAGGAACAGCAATTGGTAGACAAAATGAGCGATCTGGAAAACATGAAAATTCCAGCTCAGTTTGAATATGATAAACTATCCGCTCTTTCCAATGAAGCCATGCAAAAATTAAAAAAGATTCAACCGGCAACTTTGGGACAAGCCAGCAGAATCAGTGGGGTAAATCCAAGCGATATACAAATCCTTATGGTTTATATGGGAAGATAAATCCTCTTCATCCATTCATCATATTAACAAAAACCAAGATTCCATAAGAGGGACAATTTTAGTAGCTTTAGAATCCTACTAAATCGACCTTACTTATGAGAAAAATCAAGTTATTGTTTTCTTGTTTGGTACTCACAACTATGTTGCGGGCCCAGGAAACATTTCCGGTAAATGGTGTGGCAGATAAAAGAGATGGCTGCTATGCATTTACAAATGCCACAATTGTTAAAGACGCACAAAACACGATTGCCAATGGTAGTCTTGTTATTAGAGATGGAAAAATTATTGCGGTGGGAACCAATGTGTCCATACCCAAGGATGCAGTAGTAATTGACTGTAAAGACAAATTCATCTATCCTTCTTTTATTGATATCTATTCCGATTATGGAATGCCTCAGGTTCAGCGTCCAACCGGCGGTGGATTTGGAGGACCTGCGCAATTAACCAGCAATCAAAAAGGAGCATACGGATGGAACCAGGCAATTAAAACAGACGTAAATGCTTACAAATTATTTAGTGTTGATGATGCTAAAGCAAAAACACTTAGAGAAGCTGGATTCGGAACCGTACTAACACACCAGAGAGATGGTATTGCCCGCGGTACCGGAACCGTTGTTACATTGGCTAGCGAAAAAGAAAACTTTGTAATAGTAAAAGACAAGGCAAGTGCACATTATTCTTTTAGTAAAGGAAGTTCTACTCAAACTTATCCTTCATCCTTAATGGGATCCATTGCTTTGCTTCGCCAAACCTACAATGATGCGGCTTGGTATAAAAACAATCCGGAAGCTGCAAACAAAGAAGGGTATAATATCACTTTAAAATATTTTAACGATCAGCAAACACTTCCTCAAATATTTGAAGCTCAGGACAGAGGAGTAGATCTATGGAACGTAATGAGAGCTGACAGAATCGGAGACGAATTTGGAGTTCAATATATTATTAAAGCAACAGGTAAAGAATATCAGCGCATTAAAGAAGTGGCTGCTACCAAAGCTCCACTTATTGTGAACCTGAATTTCCCTCAGGCACAGGATGTGGAAGATCCCAATGATGCAAGATTGGTTTCTTTAGCCGATATGAAAAACTGGGAATTAGGACCAAGCAATCCTGCCGCTATTGAAAAAGCAGGTATTCCTTTCTGTTTAACAACTGCTGATTTAAGAGATCCAAAATCTTTTTTAGCCAATCTTAGAAAAGCAATGGAATATGGATTAAGCGAAAAAGCTGCCATGGAAGCATTAACCAAAACACCAGCTACCTGGTTAGGGGTTTATGATAAAGTAGGTAGCATTGATGAAGGCAAGATGGCCAATTTCATGATTACTAGCGCTCCTGTATTTTCTGAAAAAGCAGTGATACTTCACAACTGGGTTAATGGCAATAAGTATGCTGTTAAAGAAGACGCCTGGTATTCTATTAACGGAAATTACAAATTGACCGTTCAAAATGCAGAGGGAACACAGGATTACAGTTTGGAAGTAAAATCTAACAATTCAGCTACACTAGTAGGAAAAGATACAATGGCTGTTCGTTTTACCTATGATGGCAAGAATGTAAAAATCAATTTTGCTCCTCAACAAAGAAGAGCTGCCGGAGCGGGCAGACCCGGAATGGGCGGCGCAGCAAATGCTACAGCTACGCTCCCTCCAAACGCAAATAAATTAAGTGGATATTCTAATGGCAAAACCTGGAACGGTACCGGTGTTGATTCACTGGGTAATGCAGTTACCTGGTCTGCTGAACAAATTAGTCTTACAACTGCAAAAGCAGAAGAAGCCAAACCAAAGACTGCACCCAAAACAGGCAAGTCTTTCTATCCTTTTACCGCTTTTGGTAACGACGAAGAAAATATACCAAAACAAGAAACCATCTTATTTAAGAATGCTACTGTTTGGACCAGTGAAAAACAAGGAAAACTGGAAGGAACAGACGTGCTTGTTAAGAACGGAAAAATTGCAAAAATTGGAAAGAACCTTTCAGAAGCAGGTGCCAAACAAATTGATGCAACTGGTAAACATTTAACAGCTGGTATTATTGATGAACACTCTCATATAGCTTCTGCTTCAACCAATGAAGGTGGTCAATCAGTAACTTCAGAAGTGAGAATGCAGGATAACCTGGATCCGGATGATATTAATATATACAGACAATTGAGTGGCGGGGTAACCAGTTCTCATATTTTACATGGATCTGCCAACACCATTGGAGGTCAGACTCAATTAATTAAACTACGTTGGGGAACAGACGACAAGGGTTTGATGTTTGAAGGATCAGATCCATTTATCAAATTTGCCTTAGGTGAAAACGTAAAACGTTCTTCCTCTACTCAGGGCAATGTTAGATTTCCCGATACCCGTATGGGAGTAGAACAAGTATTGAATGATGCGTTTAATCGTGCTAAAATTTACGAAGCTGCTAAAAAAGAACACGAAGCCAATAACAAGAAAAAAGGTGGAGTTCCCACTACTTTCAGAAAAGATCTTGAATTAGAAGCTTTGGTTGAAATCATGAACAGCAAAAGATTTATTACCTGTCATAGTTATGTGGCAAGTGAAATTGTTGTGGCAATGAGAGTGGCTGAAAAATATGGTTTTAAGGTAAATACATTTACCCATATTTTGGAAGGATACAAAGTAGCTGATAAAATGAAAGCACACGGAGCAGCAGCATCTACCTTCTCAGATTGGTGGGCTTATAAAAATGAAGTACAAGACGCAATACCATACAATGCAGCCATTATGCATAAAGTAGGTTTAAATGTTGCCATCAATTCTGATGATGCTGAAATGGCGAGAAGATTAAATCAGGAAGCGGGTAAGACCGTTAAATATGGCGGCGTAAGTGAAATTGAAGCTTTGAACATGGTTACCATCAATCCTGCAAAAATGTTGCATGTAGACAACAGAGTAGGTAGTATTAAAGAAGGAAAAGATGCCGACCTTGTTCTTTGGTCAGCACATCCATTGAGCATTTATGCAAAGTCTTTGTATACTGTAGTAGACGGAACCATCTTTTTTGACAGAGCAAAAGACGAAGCGATGCGCAAAGAAGTAAAAGCAGAACGCACCCGTTTGATTAATAAAATGGTAGGTGAAAAAAGAGGAGGGGCAGCTGTTGCTCCATTTACTCCTAGCTACAAATACATTCATACCTGTTTAGACCATGGTCATAAATTAGGTTTACTGGAAATTGAAGCTGGTGAAGAAGAAGAATTGGAAAACAATAGCAACCACTAAAAAAATTGAACATGAAAAAGATTGTATTATCACTAAATATGTTATTACTCTTAACAGGAGTAATCAATGCGCAGGAAACCATTTATCCTGCAAAAGCACAAAAGGGAGTTGTATTCATTAAAAATGGTACGGTTCACGTTGGAAATGGAACCGTTATTGAAAACGCAACCATTAAAATAAACAACGGGAAAATTGAAGAAGTTGGATCTAATATTACTGTTCCAGCTTCAGGAGCAGAAGTTATTGATGCAACAGGAAAACAGGTTTATCCGGGGTTGATTTTACCTGCCTCTAATCTGGGACTTACTGAAATCACGGGAGTACGTGCCACCAACGATTTCAATGAAATTGGTGAAATGAATCCGAGTATTCGTTCCATTGCTGCATACAATGCAGATTCTAAGATTACCAATACCTTAAGATCAAACGGTATATTACTAGCACATACCGCACCAGTTGGAGCATTGCTTGCGGGGCAGTCTTCTGTGGTTCAGCTGGATGCATGGCATTGGGAAGATGCGGCTTATAAGATGGATAATGGAATGCATCTTTATATGCCAAGCCTTTTGGGCAGACCCGGTGGTAGATTGGGTGCTTTATTTGCACAGTTTATGCCCCAGGCTCCAACAGATCCTACCAAAGCAGCATTGGACCGACTTGAAATAGTTAAAAATTATTTTAGAGAAGCGAAAGCATATTTGGCTGGTACCCCTAAAGAAGTTAACCTGAAGTTAGAAGCAGCAAGAAGTTTATTCGAGAAAAAGCAAAAACTATTTGTACATGCTACACAGGTTAAACAAATGTTGCTGGCGATAGATTTTGCAAAAGAGTTTGACTTTAACGTTGTAATAATTGGCGGATCAGAGAGCTGGCAGATTGCTCCATTGTTGAAACAACACAATATTGGGGTTATCCTTTCTCAAATGCACGATCTACCAACCCTTGACGATGATGATGTTGATATGCCCTATAAAGCACCTTCTGTTTTACAGAAAGCAGGTGTTTTATTCTGTATCAATGACGATGATCCACAGAACAGAGGCAGAAATCTGGCTTTTAATGCAGGAACAGCGGCTACTTATGGTTTAACCAAAGAAGAGGCACTGAGTGCAATCACGCTGAATGCAGCCAAGATTCTGGGAGCAGATGCTACCACGGGTTCTATTGAAAAAGGAAAAGACGCCAATATTATTATTAGTGCCGGTGATATACTAGACATGCATACCAGTATTGTTGAGCAGGCTTTTATCCAGGGCAGAAAGATTGTGCTGGATGATAAGCACAAACAATTGTATGAGAGATATAAATACAAGTATGGTATTAAATAAAGAGATTTTATATCTCATAATTGGCTAGGACTGGTATCCATAGCTATAATAAGTTTCGTCCCGGTTGCTCAGGTAACCGGGATTTTTATTTCCCTATTATATATGCAAGCGGCGCAACCGCCTATTTATTACCTTAGCTGGATGGAAAAGAAATTATTTCTGCTGGATGCATTGGCTTTAATATACAGGGCTTATTATGCATTGATCCGAAACCCAAGAATCACTTCAAAAGGAATCAATACAAATGCTCAGTTTGGTTTTACGTCAACTTTATACGATTTAATAAATAAGGAAAAACCTACGCATCTGGCAGTATGTTTTGATACACATGCGCCAACAGAAAGACATACTGATTTTTCTGATTACAAAGCAAACAGGCAAGAAGCACCAGAAGATTTATTGGCTTCACTTCCTGATATACAAAGAATTATCCGCGGTTTCAATATACCGGTAGTAGAAATTGATGGCTATGAAGCCGATGATATTATTGGCACTTTGGCCTGGCAAGCAGCCGATAAGGGATACAAGGTATACATGGTTACACCCGATAAAGACTATGGTCAGTTATTGATTCACCCGCATGTATATATTTATAAACCACCAGCATATGGAAACGCAGAAGAAATTTTAGATGCAGAAAAAATATGTGCTAAGTGGGATATTTCCAGAGTTGAACAGGTGGTTGATATGCTTGGGTTAATGGGAGATGCTGTGGATAATATACCAGGTATACCCGGAGTTGGTGAAAAAACAGCAGCCAAATTATTAAAGGAGTACGATACCCTGGAGAACATTTTGGAAAATGCAGACAAGATCAAAGGGGCATTGGGCGAAAAAGTAAGGGCGGGTAAAGAATCCGCTATTATAAGCAAAAAACTCGCTACGATTATTACCAATGTACCGGTTGAATTTCATGAAGAAGATTATAAATTGAAAGACTGGAACAGAGAAGAACTCAATACAGTATTTACTGAACTGGAATTTAAAACCCTGGGTAAAAGAATACTGGGAGAGACCTTTAATGCATTTCAGGCAGCACCGGTTGCTGTGCAAACTGACTTATTCGGAAATGCAGTTGAAGACAAAAAATCTGTTGAAAAACAGGTAATAGAAGAAGATAATAGTTATGGATTGATAGCAGAAAAAAACATAGAAAACACTGCTCATGAATATACTTTAATTGAAACAGAAGACGAAATCAATCAATTGGTATCCTTGTTAAATCAACAAAAAGAAATTTGTTTTGATACAGAAACTACTGGTACCGATGCCAATAATGTAGAACTAGTTGGAATGAGTTTTTCTTTTGAGAAAAACAAAGGCTATTATATAGCATTCTCCAGTAATCAGAAAGAAGTAAACGAGAAACTGCAACAGTTACAATCGCTTTTTAATAATGAAAATATTTGCTGGATTGGACAGAATATAAAATACGATTTATTGATTTTAAAATGGTATGGTATTGAACCAAAAGGTAGTCTGTTCGACACCATGCTGGCTCATTATGTAATTGAGCCAGAGGGCAGACGCAGTATGGATTTGCTAAGTGCACAATATCTCGGATATGAACCAGTTTCCATTGAAACATTAATTGGAAAGAAAGGAAAGAACCAGGGTAATATGCGCGATGTTGCAATAGATAAAATAAAAGAATATGCAGCTGAAGACGCTGACATAACATTGCAACTTAAACATTGTTTTGCTCCTCTATTAAAAGAAAAAGAAGTAGAAAAAGTATTCTATCAAGTAGAGAATCCTTTGGTCAGGGTATTGGCTGATATGGAATATGAAGGTGTTAAAATTGATGAAACTTTTTTAAATGACTATAGTAAGGAATTAGAAAAGGAAGCCAAGAAATGTGAAGAAAGCGTTTATGAACAAGCCGGTGTACGTTTTAATCTTGCATCACCCAAACAATTGGGTGAAGTTTTATTCGACAAACTACAATTAGATCCAAAAGCTAAAAAAACAAAAACCGGACAATATGCAACCGGAGAAGATGTATTATTAAAATTAGCTGGTGAACATAAAATTGTAGATGATATTCTTGGTTTCAGAGAACTTACCAAATTAAAATCAACCTATGTTGACGCACTCCCTGAAATGATTAATCCCAGAACAGGCAGGGTTCATACATCCTATGCACAGGCGGTTGCTGTTACAGGAAGACTAAGTAGCAACAATCCTAACTTACAGAATATACCTATCAGAACGGCCAGGGGAAGAGAAATTAGAAAGGCTTTTATTCCACGGGAGAAGGGGCGAATTTTAATGAGCGCAGATTATTCACAGATTGAATTGAGGATAGTGGCCGCCATCAGCGGTGATCCCAATATGTGTGAAGCATTCAAACAAAGAAAAGATATTCATACTGCAACAGCAGCCAAAGTATATGGAGTATCGGAATCTGAAGTAACCAAGGAAATGAGATACAAAGCCAAAAGCGTCAATTTTGGTATTATCTATGGTCAGGGTGCTTTTGGGCTGGCTGAGAATTTAGGCGTTAGCAGAAAAGAAGCCCAGGAAATTATCAGTAACTACAAAAAAGAGTTTCCTTTTATTCAGAAATTCATGGATGATCAGATCAATTTTGCCAAAGAAAATGATTTTGTTCAGACACTCATGGGAAGAAAACGCTGGTTAAGAGATATTCATAGTGCCAATTTTACCGTAAGAGGTTTTGCTGAAAGAAATGCCATCAATTCACCCATTCAGGGTACAGCAGCAGACATGATTAAAATGGCCATGATTAAAATTCATCAGGAAATGAAAAAAGGAAACTGGGAATCTAAAATGATTTTACAGGTTCACGATGAATTGGTTTTTGATGCAGTAACAGAAGAAGCGGATGAACTTCAAAAATTGATTATAGATTGCATGGTATCGGCACTACCCTTACCCAATGAAGTTCCGGTAGAAGCAGAAGTAGGAATAGGTAATAACTGGCTAGAAGCACATTAATATATGAACTGGGAATTTTACTTTGCAGCATTTCAGAAAATAAGCAGTAGATATTTTATCGTTGCACTGATTGGTTTTTTAATCTTTTATGTGATTTTCCGAAGAAGGTTCTTTTTTAAGAAAATTCAGCAAAAGTTTCCGGCAAACAATGACTATTTCAGGGAGTTGGGCTATTCGCTGCTTACTATGCTCATCTTTAGTTCCGTAATTGTATTCTTAAACAGCCCAACTATTGTAATTTATACCACCAGATATCAATCTATAGATGAATACGGATGGCTCTATTATTTCAGTGTTTTTCCTATACTATTTATTATGCATGATTTGTATTTCTATATCATGCACCGCATAATGCATCACCCATCTCTTTTTAAATATATTCATCTGGTCCATCATAAATCAACCAATCCCTCTCCCTGGGCTGCATATGCATTTCATCCCCTGGAAGCCATCATTGAGCAAGGAATTGTTGTAATTTTTTATTTTTCCCTACCCATTCATATAAGTCATTTAGCCATTTTCTTTCTTTTCTCCATTGTTTACAATGTATATGGTCATCTGGGATATGAATTGTATCCAAAAGGTTTTAATAAAACATGGATTGGAAGATGGATTAACACTTCGGTAAACCACAATCAGCATCATCAGTATTTTAAGGGAAATTACGGACTGTACACTTTAATATGGGACCGCATATTTGGAACCATCAGAAAAGATTATGATGCACAATTTGAAACAATTTCAAAAAGACAGCCGGATAGTTAAAATCTAATTACTTCTTCTTATACAATGGTACGGTGCTGCAGGGCTCACCATACATAATGCTTTTGGCGAAAGGTCTTAATAAAGCGGTAATTTTTACATAAGCAGAAGCTGGTACAGGATCTTCACCACATCCTTTTACTACAACACGTTGATCCGTATAATCAGACGGGTTAATACCATTGAGTGCATCCAGCAGTAAGTGTTCGCGTAGAGAAACTTCATTGCCAAAATGTACAGACTTAGCAACCGGAGTTAAATAAACAGCCACGAGCATATTCGCCCACATAGGAATAATGGCATCCGCACTGCAGGTGATGGCAACATGCACGTCTTTATACTCGTTCCAATCGGTATTTAATAAAGCAGCCCTGAAGTCTTTCTCTTTTAAGATTAGACCCATGAATAGATACTCTTTTAAATCAAAAACCTTAATCGGGTCCTTTGAAAAATAAGACTCCAGATCAAGGCTGATAATGCCACTCTGTTCTACTTTGTTAACAATTGGTTCCATAACAGCATAAAATTAGAAAGTTTCACTGTATCCTGTTTACGAGAGGCGCAAAAAAAACCCACTCGATGGAGTGGGTTTCTATTTGTCAGTTTAACGATTAATAAAAATCAAAACGATTATCCTTAACAGTTGCAGCTTTTCTAAGTGCTTCCACACTTCTGTAAGCAGCCATTTTTCTATTTTGTATTAAGGTTTGTTTTACAGATTCAGGTAAGGCATCGGCAGCTTTTGCACCGATATTCTCAACCTTAACCGCATACACACCGGAATTACCGGCAATTAAAGAAGAAGCTTTTCCAACATTTGCTTTGTTGAAAGCAGCACCTACCATTTTAGGTTCGTTGCCTACACCATTTACAAAACCAGCGTTGAACGCTATACTATCTGCTCTAAGAATAGAAGCACCGGAAGATTTTGCTAATTCCTCAAGTGTACTACCTTTTAACTTAGTATCAATGATAATTTTGGCTTTCTTTTCATTTCTGATAATTCCTTCAACCAATGGTCTGGCTTCGGTTGCACTCATTAAACCAGCTTTATTAATTCCGCTGATCATGGCTACAATAATCTGATCACCTACTTCTGTAGGATCAGATACTGCTCCTTCTTTATTCTCATAAATCCATCTAACCAAAGAACGGGTATTAGACATTGTGCCAACTGTGAAATCATTTTTCTTAATATCACTTGCAGGCAAAATGGGCTTGGCCAGTTTGGCAGCATTTTCATTGAAAGCTTTTGCAGATTTTGCAGAAGCTGCAAATGTTGCTGCTGCTGTATTGGCTTCATTCACTGTTTCATTACTGCTGATAATTGGTTTAGCCAGGTAAGCAATTTTATAGGCAGCAGCACGATTCTTTTGACCCAAAACTTCAATGTAATGATAGCCGTAGTCGGTTTTTACAACACCTTTTGATCCTACAGGATTATCAAAGGCAAAATCATTAAAAGGAATAACCATCTGACCTTGAGGGAAATAATCATAAACTCCGCCCTTATCCTTGCTACCACCATCATCAGAATACTTTGCAACAAGACCATTAAAATCGGCTCCTCCTTTAATGGCAGTTTGAATACTATCCACTAATTTTTTTGCAGTTGAATCATCACGAACCATTTGTCCTGACTGAGGATCATTGGTTCCAATTAAAATATGTCTTACAGAAACACTATCGGGCCACTGCTTAATACCAACCATTTTTGCAATAACAAAATTGTTACCATCAATATATGGCCCAAATACACCACCTACCGGTAAACGGGTAATGGAATCTTTATTCGCTACCATAATTCTGCTTCCACCAAAATAGCTATTATAATAAGGTAACTCTGTACCAACCTTTCCTAAAAATGCAGCAGCATCAGTAGTTGAAGCAAATTCATTTTTCAATGCAGTAATTTGAGACAAGGTTGCCGCTGAATCAGCAGAAGTAGGAGCAGCGCTAAAGTTTACATAAACAATAGATCTGGTTTCTTCTTCCTTTTTAAATTCACTGCTGTGTTTTTTTACATAATTGTTGATATCAGCATCAGAAACTTTAACGGTTGAATCAGCAATAGCTACATATGGATATAAAACATAAGAAGCATTGGCTACCGCATTATTATCAGCCTGTTGTTTTTCAACCAACCATTTTGGTACATAAACAGATTGTAGTAACAAATTCTGGTATTTATTTCTCAGGCTGTTTTGAATGGTTGGTTCAATATAACCAGCAGTAATCATTCTAACCTGTTCGGCATTCTTGCTCTTCTTTATTTGTGCAAATGCTTTTTTGGCATCATCCACTTTAAAAACTCCGGTGGCAGGGTCTGTAAATTCCTGACGCAAAGGTGAATTTTCACCAAATAAAATGTCGTTTAATTCTTTAGCAGATACTGATAAACCTAATTTTTCAAATTCCTGATTTAATACAATATTATCTACCTCCATGTTAAATACATTTCCGATTAACTGCTCACGGGTAGCTCCCTGACCGGCATACATAGCTTCCTGATTTTTCAGGCGCTCTTCAAAAGTACCTCTATCAATAGTAGTACCATTTACTTTTGCAATAACTGAACTGTTTGAAAAAGCAGAACCACCACGGCCTGCTCCATCCTGAAGAATAAAGGCAATTAAAGCAACAGCAATAATTACAAAAATGATCCAAGTGCCTCGATCACGAATTGTTTGAATTACAGACATAATAAATAATTAATATATAATTTATCCCGATTGTACACGGGGAGGCAAAAATAAGGGAAAATAAAGTAGAATAAGATGTGGAAAAATATGCACATTAATCTGTTAGTAACCCTAAAAAGCAGTGGAAAAATCGGTTTTTCAAGAAAAAAACTGTGAAAAGAAAGAGAACAAATAGGTAAAAATCCGGAAGAGCTGGGGTGAATTGAACAAAACTCCAGGTATTTATACCTGTTAATTAACAGTGAATCAAAAGTGAATAATATAAAAACAGAGTTGTGAATAGAATTATACCATACTGTTAATAAACTATAAAAACTAAACCTGATACTAATTAAATATGCTGAATAAAAATGTGAATTGATGTGTATAAACGAAGTAAGCTTAGCTTTGCACAATGTGTGTAACTAAGTTATCCCGATATACACATGCCTAATAGTAGTAGTTGATTTTATATAAATAATTATT